>JBFFQZ010000077.1:0-10597 GCA_041573235.1 Sulfitobacter sp.
AACAACCGGGCAGAGAATTCAAACCTTCCGTTCCGACGACGGGACCGTCCAATGCTCCGCGTCCGGCAGATGCGATGCCGCAGAAATTCGCCGCCGCCCTTGCCGCGTGGCGGCAGCTTTGTTCCAGATGAGTTCACGTATTCCGCAGCAAACTGAGACTGGTTCGAATTGGTCTGACACCACCCGCTACACCGAACGATTGGCCGAGGACTCGTTTTGAAATAGCGAAATGGATCAGGTTCGATCATCCTGCAATGTCAGGTGACCGCCCTGCGTTCCTCGAGCGCGCGTCCTCTGACTGTGCCGTCTGTAGGGCTTGCCATGCTGCAGCAGCCAATGCAGGCGCATTGCGCTTGCTGATCCTAAAGCCGCCAATGGCCACGGCAGCCGCGATCAACCAGGGGGCAGGGTTGGAGCTGTGAAACGAGATCCAGAATAGGCTCATATCCTGTCCACCTTGGGCGATGTGTCGGCTGTGAAACACCAATTCAGCCAAGGCGCAAAGGCCCAGAGCGCCAATCAAGGCTGGCACCACTGCCTTGACGTAGGGACCGGCCAACAAGCCTAGTGACCCTTGCCGGATGACGGAGACATGCATCATCACGACACCTGCCAACCCGGATGGGAAAAACATCACGGTCGCCAAAAACAGCACCCCGACATAGAGTTGCCACAGATCCGTATACAAGCTGAGAACGGTCTGAAGCAAAGTGAACAGGATCGCCCCCAGGATCGGACCAATGAAATAACCAACGCCCCCCAGAAAGGCGATCATCAGGACAATGCCTGAGGCATGAACGCTCAGGTTTTCTGCGGTGGCGATTTCATAGTTTATGGCAAATAACGCGCCCGCCACACCGGCGAAAAAGCCCGCCGCGCAAAAGGAAAAAAACCGCACCCAGCGTGCGGAATAGCCCAGAAACTCTGCCCGCTCAGGGTTGTCGCGCACCGCGTTGGCCATGCGTCCGATGGGCGTGAGGGAAAATAGATACATCAGCCCGACGGACAGAACCAGCCAGAAGGATATCAGATAATAAACCTCAATCTGACGCAAGAATTCGACGCCAAAGAAGGGCATCCCCAAAGTGCGATCCCCACTGACCCCACCGCCTCTGAAGAACGAATAGATCACGATGGAGAATGCAGCGATCAACTCAACCACACCCAAGGAGATCATGGCAAAGACCGTGCCCCCACTCCGCGTTGAAAATGACCCGATCAAGGTGGCCATGCCCAGCGAAAACAGGCCTGCAAACAAGGGCAGCAACGGCAGGGGTACTGGCAGGCCCTGGGCTTGGACATAATTCATCGCGTGAATGCACATGAACGCCCCAAAGCCCATATAGATCGCATGACCAAAGCTGAGCATTCCCGCCTGCCCCAGCAACATATTGTAAGACAGCGCAAAAACGATGGTGATTGCCATCTGGTTCATGATGGTGATGGTCGAGTTTGCGGTAAAGATATGTGGCAAAAGCATCAAAAGCAGGACAACCCCTGCCCATGGCAACACAGCCAATAGCGCGCCCGCCTGCCTTGGCCCATGTGATGTTTGATTGGCCTGCGTCATGTTTATGAACAGACTATTGAATAGCCCGGAATTCAACAGCAAACCCTGCGGAACCCGAACGCGCCGACACTCGCATTTGAGCGCAGACATTGGCTTGGCCGTGGTTCAGCACGCCTGGGGTTTTGGCGGTTACCAAATCTGCTTGAACATTTTTGGGCTTGGATCTTGCCGTTCCTGACCTGACAATCTGATGCGGGCCGTAATACTGGCGGACAGGGCTGTCACCAATTCAAGCCCGCGCAGCAGTTCAGTATTGCTAAAGTACTCCAGCAAGGCGCACGCGGCCTGCGTGTCTCCTTGCGCGATCAGAGCACCGGCTGCCTTCAGCATCACCTGGGCCTGCGCGGCAAGCGTGTCTTCGCGGATCTCAAAACAGGCAGTCACATCGGCCAGATATGTTTCTGGATCCTGAAGCATCAGGTAGAGCATCCGCTTGCATTCAAACACAGCACTCGGGAAGGCTTCGGTGCGTTGAGATGCAATTGAAATCGTGTCGAAATCCCCCGCAACCGAACGGCGATTGTCCATGAAGCGGTGCGCTTCCCCGGTTGTCAGATAGCGATGCATCTGGAATTCTTCGGGAATTTGGTTCTGGCCCATGAACACGGGCGCGAAAGGTGCAGCAACTGCTCCGATTGGGGCATGCCACAAGACCCGCAGTTCGTTGTGCTGCGGGTTGGTCAAGGGCACAACCTGCCCATATCCAGCCGTGTCGCCGGTCAAAACGGGAGTGCGGATGGCCCAGACGACGTCGCTGAAACCAATTTTCTCAGGCCTTTCCGCTCTTTTTTTCATCTCCAACTCGATCCATTTGATGCCGTCCCATCTGCCTTTGCCGTCACCCAAAATGGCGTTCACATCAAAGGGGCCCTGGTTGTACCAACCCTGTGCTTTGGCAAAATCAACCAGATTGGCAGAATATAGAAAATCTGGGTGATCGGGTTGGTCGATCGGAATTTCCCCGATGTAGCCGGGGCGCGAGGCCCGGATGCTGTCGGCACCCAATCTTTGCGCCGCCCATAATCCCTGACCACCGGCGAACTGGATCACGACCCAAGCTTCTTCGGCGTCTGCGATCAAATGCGAATTGCCACCATATGTGCTTTCTCCATGATCGGCGATGAGTTTTGCGATCAAATCCACACCGTCGCGCGCGGTCTTCGCCCTTTCGACAACGACACGTGCAAGGTCGCTGTAGTTTGGGCCCGTTTGCTCTGTCGGTGTCATCGCGATCAGCTCAGATCTGGATGTGGACCAGACATCGCGCACGGCAACGCCGTATTCGTTCAATCCACCATTGGTCAGCGGGGCTGGCACCCCCTTGTAGTAGGAATAATCGACCCGGATGTTACGTGCTGTTTCAGGGGCTTGAGGGATCTGTGTCAGCCGCCCTGGCAAATCGGCATCGGCGCTCACGCCGACGGTGATCTGCTCTTGAGGCGCGTGTTGTTTGCGCGGGGTGATCTGCAGCCAATGGCTAGAGGGTTCATCCCCATAGCCCGCAAGCCAAGCGTGACCTGTCGCAGAATGGTTTTTTCCGATGTAGATGGCGTAACTCATTGATCCGCGGTCCTTCGTTGCGCGTGATGTTCACGCTTGTTCCAGCGAAGCAAAATACCATCACAAGATCAACGCCTAACAAAGTTCATTGACTTGTATCCCCAAGCCTCTTGGAAACATCGTGCCACTCACGCGATGTCATTGTTACGCATTGGGAAAGACAAATGAACTCAGGCCGCGTTTTGAAGTGGCGAAATGGATCAGCTCAGCCGCATCAGCAAGCCCGCCATCAACCTCGCCCGCTGAGCAAGGCTATCGACGAAAATATGCTCATTGAGCGTATGGAGGCCATTGCCCAATACACCAAGTGAGTCCAACGACGCGATGCCCATTGCCCCGGTAAAGTTGGCGTCAGAGCCGCCCCCCTGGCTGCGGCCTTTCATTTCAAAGCCCAATTCCTGAGCGATGTCTTTGGCGATGTTAAAAATTGCCTGAGTGCCCGGTTGGTCGGGGTGCCACACAGGCCGCGTCACGCCGCGTTCCACCTCGAATTTCACCCCATTGACTTCACCCTGAAGCGCCATCATCCGCGCGACACCGTCATCAAGGTCTTCTTGTTTCTTGGCCATGGTTAGCGCCTGCGCATCACAAAACGAGGAAACGCAGTTCACCCATTGCCCTGCGTGAATGACACCCACGCTGAACGTGCAATCGGGGCCAGTCATGTCTTCGATCTCAACGATCTTGCGGGCCATGGCGGCAATTGCGGATTTACCATCACCCAACCGTGCCCCCGCATGGCTAGGCTGGCCAATGGTGCGCAAATTGAACCGTGCAATCGCATAGCGCCCGATGGTGACGCCACCATCGTCATGACCCGGTTCTGGCACCAGAACGTATTTGTTGCGCGCTGCTTCCTGCTCGATCAGATCTCGGGTTGAGGGGGTGCCTACCTCTTCATCCGGCGTAAACAGAACGGTGACAGGCAGGGGCGTCTGCAGTCCCGCGCGGATCATTTGTCGGATTGCATCCAGGGAGATGTAATTGCCGCCCTTCATGTCCATCAGACCTGGGCCATAGCAGATATTGCCCTCGCGTCTGAACGGCAGCACCTCAAGCGTGCCGATCGGATGTACCGTGTCCATGTGTCCCGCAATCAGTATACCCGGCACGCGGCCCATATCAGGATGTGGAAAGCGCGCGCGCACCGATCCGCCAAAGCCCATGCGACCCGGGATCCGATCAATCTGCGCGCCAAGGGTGGCCATGTCGTAGGCGGCGATGTCCATCATCCGGTTGACGGCAGCGGCGTCATAGGTTGGACTTTCGCATTCGATCCATGGGCGCAGCCCGGCAATCATTTCATCGGTGTCAAAGGGCAGTTCAAGCGGGTTCATTGCGGCTCTCCTAAGGTATTCAGGCGGCGTTCAGCCACGCGTGCCATGATTGACGCACCAACAGGCAGGATATCGGGATCGAGGAAAAAACTGGGATTGTGCAAGCCCGTCGTGCCCGAGTGACCAACGCGACAATAGGCACCGGGGATGACTTTGAGCATGTCGGCAAAATCTTCGGAACCTGTCGCAGGCTCATCCATGCTTGATATGTTCTCTTTGCCCACGATGTCCGCTGCGGCTTCCATATAGGCGTCCGAGAGGTCGGCATCGTTTATCAAGACGTCAAAGATGTTGCGCAGGTCGATGTGGATATCCACGCCGTAGGCGGTGGCGAACCCCGAACACAGCTCGCGCATACGGCTCTCGGCCAACTCGTACACCTCATCCTTAAAGTAGCGGATTGTGCCCGCGAGTGTCGCGGTGTCAGGCACGATGTTATAAGCTGAGCCGGAGTGCTGTTGCGTCACGGACAAGACACAGGTGTCGAGGGGGGCGACATTGCGCGAAAGAATGGTTTGCAGGCTGCCAACAAGGGCGGAGGCGATGACCAGCGGGTCACGCGATTGTTGCGGCATGGCGGCATGGCTGCCTTTGCCCTGCACGGTTATATCAAAGAACGACGCCCCCGCCATCGCGCTCCCTTTGCAAATGCCGACGGTGCCCTGCTGTCCGTTTGGCGCATTGTGCATGCCGTAGATCTCATCACAGGGAAAGCGGTCAAACAGGCCGTCCTTTAGCATACCGCGCGCGCCCCCCAGACCTTCTTCGGCAGGCTGAAAGATCAGCACAACGGTACCTGCAAAATCACGGGTTTGGGCCAGATGTTTGGCGGCACCCAGTAGCATCGTGGTGTGACCGTCGTGGCCACAGGCGTGCATCACGCCAGGGCTTGTCGACGCATAGGCGAGGTTGGTTTCCTCAGTGATCGGAAGCGCATCCATGTCGGCACGCAGCCCAATCCGGCGCGGGCCCTCATGGTTGCCCTTGATCAGGCCCACAACGCCGGTGCCTGCAATTCCGGTATGGATCTCGTCCACACCATAATCTTTGAGTTTTTGCGCGACTATCCCAGCGGTCCGGGTTTCCTGAAACCCAAGCTCCGGATGGGCGTGCAGATCTTTGAAGATGGCGGTCAGTTCATCCAGACTGTTGGTGATGATGGGCAATGATGGCATGATGTTTTCTTTCGTTTGTTACGCAGCGCCCTCGGCAAAAGGGCGAAAATTGGCGAAATCCCAATGGCGACCTGGGGCGGCAGAAATCAGCGCTTTGGTGTAGTCTTGCTTGGGTGAGCCCAACACCTGGGCGGCCGGCCCATATTCAACGATCCTACCGTGTTGCATGACGATCACATCGTCACAAATCTGTGCGGCCACGCCAAGATCGTGAGTGATAAACAAGATGCCAAGGCCCAGTCGTTCCTGCAATTCGGCCAGCAGGTCCAGCACTTGGGCCTGCACAGAGACATCCAGCGCCGACACAGCTTCGTCCGCGACCAGCACATCGGGGTCCATCGCAAGCGCGCGCGCGATGGCAATCCGCTGGCGTTGCCCGCCGGAGAATTGATGCGGAAACCTGTCCACGGCACTGGCGGGCAGGCCAACCAGTTCCAGCAGTTCTCGCGCACGGTCCATCGCCTCTTTTCGTGGGACGCCAAAGTTGAGCGGCCCTTCGATGATGGATTGCCCCACTTCGATGCGAGGGTTGAGCGAGCGCATGGGATCCTGAAATACAATCTGGAAATTCTTGCGCTCTGGCTTTAGCTCTTTTTGGGACATCGTCGCGATGTCCTTGCCGCCGACCAGAATGCTGCCCGACGTCGGATCGATCAAGCGCATGATACAGCGCGCGACAGTGGATTTGCCCGAACCGCTCTCACCGACAATGCCTAAGGTGCGGCCTTTGGTCAGACTGAAGCTGACGCTTTGGACGGCCTTAACTTCTCGGGTCTTGCCGAAAAAACCTCCGCCGCCGTAGGTCTTGCAGAGATCGGTGGTTTCCAGCACACGCTTGTCAGACTGCTCTTCGCGGGCGGCGCGTGGCACCTGGCTGGGAACAGACCGAAGCAGATCGCGGGTGTAATCGGTCTGCGGATGGCGCAGCAAACTGTCTACTCTCTGCGTCTCCATCACTTCGCCCAGTTTCAACACTGTGACGTCATCGGCAATCTCCGACACCACGCCCATGTCGTGGGTGATGAACAGCACCGCTGCACCCTGTTCTTCGCGCAGCTCGCGGATCAGGCTGAGGATTTGTGCTTGTGTCGTAACGTCGAGCGCCGTTGTCGGTTCATCCGCGATTAGCAGTTGTGGCCGCATCACGAGCGCCATCGCGATCATGATACGCTGGCGCTGACCTCCCGAAAGCTGGTGCGGAAAGCTGGCGTACATCTTGTTAACATCGGGCAGATGTACCGCTTCCATCATCTCCATCACGCGCTTGCGCCGGGCGGATTGGCCAAGGTCGGAGTGAAACTCCAGCACCTCTTCGATTTGCTGGCCGACACGGGCCACCGGGTTCAGCGCCGTCATGGGTTCTTGAAAGATCATCGAGATGGAGGTCGCGCGCAGCTCGCGCATCCGGGCGGGAGAGGCGTCCAGCAGGCTTTCGCCTTTCAGCGTGATCGATCCCGCAATCGGGGACAGCACGCTGGGCAACAGCCCCATTGTCGCCAATGCGCTAAGCGACTTTCCAGATCCGGACTCGCCCACCAGACACATGGTCTGACCAGGCTCAATGCTCAGGTTCAGGCCCTTGACCACCTGCTTGTCGTCTTCACCGTTCAGCGCGATGCGCAGGTTCGAAATTTCCAGAAGGCTCATCTCTCAATCCCCCGCTTGGCCATACGCGGGTCAAGGGCGTCACGCACCGCATCCCCGAGCAAATTAATAGACAGGATAGCAACCGACACCACGAGGCCGGGCCACAGGACGATGCCGGGGTTGATCTGAAAGTAGATACGTCCCTCGGCCATGATGTTGCCCCAGCTGGGCGTCTCCGGGTTGATGCCCGCCCCGAGAAACGAAAGGATCGCTTCGGTCAGGATGGCGCTGGCACAAATATAGGTGCCTTGGATGATCAGGGGCGCGATGGTGTTGGGCACCAGATGTCGGCGCATGATCAGCGCGGTGGATGAGCCCGCAGCAATCGCCGCCTCAACATAGGGTTCCTCACGCGCAGACAACACGATTGAGCGCACAAGCCGGACAACACGCGGTACTTCGGGAATGGTGATTGCGACCAACACGGTCCATAGGCTTGCACCCCAAAGGGAGACAATCGCGATGGCCAACAAGATGCTGGGGATTGCCATGAGGCCGTCCACCATGCGCATCAGCACTGCGTCGATCCAGCGTATGTAGCCTGCCAGCAGACCAAAGAGCAGCCCGAATGCTACGGCGAACACAGCCGCCGCAACGCCCACAACCAGTGAAATGCGCCCGCCCGTGATAATGCGCGAAAACAGATCACGGCCAAAGGCATCCGTGCCAAGCCAGTAGGTATCGCTGGGCGGCTTGAGACGCACCGACGGGGTCAGGCGCACCGGGTCATGAGGCACGACCCAAGGGGCGAAGATGGCGGACAGCACGATAATTGCCAGAATAAGCGAGGCAATCATCACCAGCGGACTGGAAAAAACGATCTGCTGTGCGCGTGTGAGAGGCGAGATCCGATCAGGAGGGGCGACGGAGGCCATTTGGTCGGTCATGCGTAACGAATCCTTGGGT
This sequence comes from Sulfitobacter sp., assembly GCA_041573235.1. Lineage (GTDB taxonomy): Bacteria > Pseudomonadota > Alphaproteobacteria > Rhodobacterales > Rhodobacteraceae > Sulfitobacter. The sequence continues at coordinate 8,196 of JBFFQZ010000077.1, forward strand.
CAAGTAGCACATAGGCGATGTCGATCAGCAGATTGATCACCACGTAGATCAATGAGGCGAGCAGGATCACGGCCTGAATAACCGGATAGTCGCGCGACAGGACTGCATCGACGGTCAGCCGCCCGAGGCCGGGAAGATTGAACACACTCTCAGTCACGACGACGCCTGAGATGATCAGGGCAAAGCCGATCCCGATTACTGTGATGATCGGCACGGAACAATTGCGCAGCGCGTGGCGCATCAGAACGCGGCTTTCAGGAAGGCCTTTGGCGCGCGCGGTTCTGATATAATCGTCGCCCAGAATTTCCAGCATCGACGTTCGGGTGATCCGCGCAATCAGCGCGATGTACAAAAGGGTAAGTGTGAAGGTCGGCAGCGCGATGCGATGAAAGAAAGCTCCGACGCCGTCGCCTATTGGTTTGAAGCCTTGTACGGGGAACCATTTCAGCTCCATCGAAAAGAGCGAGATCATCAGATAGCCGATCACAAACACTGGCACCGAAAAGCCAAGCACCGAGATCAGCATGACGAAACGGTCGATCAGCGTCCCTTGCTTCCAGGCAGCGATGACACCGAGAGGAACGGCAATGATCACCGACAGAATAATGGTGGACAGGGCCAGGCTAATCGTTGGCTCCATCCGATCCGCGATCAGTTCAATCACCGGCTTTCCTGACAGGATGGAGGTGCCGAAATCACCTTGCAGCAACTGACCAATCCAACTGAAGAACTGCGTGAACAGTGGCTCATTCAGGCCAAGCGACTCGCGGATACGCTCGAGCTGTTCGGGTGTCGCGGTATCGCCGGCAAGGATCGCGGCAGGGTCACCAGGCGTCAGCCGCAGCAGAAGAAAAACAAATAAGGCGACAAATCCCATCACTGGGATCGCGGCAAGAATACGCTGCACGATATAGCCAACCATCGGTCGGACCTCTCAGAAATTCAGGCAGCGCATGGGCTGCAAATGGGACGGTTAAGGACTGTGGCCCCGCGCGGCAAAGCGCGGGACCACAACTTCAGATCTTACTTGCTGATGTTCCAGAAGAACGGCACAGGTCCGTCCAACACACCTTCGATGCTGTTGGACCATGCGGTCGGCACAAAGTACTGTCCGATTGGTGCATAGACACCTTCCTCGTAGGCGATCTTCTGGATTTCCGCAGCGAGGCTTTTCTGTTCGTCCAGAGTTGGCGCTGTCGCATAAGAGATACGAAGCTCTTCCAGCTTGGGAACATCAGGCCAGCCGAACCAGCCGCCATTGGGGCCTTTGCCGTTTACCATGTTGTTGACCAGCGGGTTGAACACGTCAGCGCCCACCCAGTTTGTCATGAACATATGCCAGCCGCCGTCCGCGATGGACGCTTGGCTCGCGCGTTTGCCCACAAGTGTCTGCCAATCCATCGCTTGCAGATCGACGACGAAGCCTGCATCCCGCATGGCTTGCGCGACAACGACCGGCTGCGTGCGCAGGGTACCCACGTCTGTCGGATGCATGATGACGATAGGCGTGCCATCATAGCCCGCGTCCGCCAGCATCTTTTTGGCAGATTCCATGCCATTACCTTGCACCAGCGTTTCGGAACCCACGTCACTTGCCAGCGGTGTGCCGCAGACAAACATGGCACCACAGAGGTTGTAGAGTTCTGGGTTGCCTACCAGCGCGTCCAGGACATCTTTCTGCTTCACTGCGGCGATTGCGGCCCGGCGCACCATGACGTTGTCCATTGGCGCGTTCAGGGTGTTGGGGCGCATGATGGTCTGCATGCCAAGCGCATTCAGGTTCTTGACTGTAACATCAGGGTTGGCGTCAAGGATCGGCAACAGATCGGATGGGGGGCTTTCCCAATAGTCGATCTCACCGGCTTGCAATGCGTTCAGCGCGGTCTGATCATCAGGCATCACGACCCATTCGACGCGGTCTACATTCACGACCTTGCCCCCAGAAGCCCAGCTGGCTGGTTCGCTGCGCGGGACATAGTTTTCGTTCTTGGCATAGACGGCCAGAACACCGGGCTGGAACTCATCCTCGACCCAGACGAATGGACCGGACCCGATCTGCTCGGGAATTGGCTCTGTCGAAGGTGTCTCAGCCAGTCGCTTGGGCATGATGAACGGCACGTTGGACGAAGGCTTGGCAAGGCTGTCGATCACCAGACCATAGGGTTCCTTGAGGTTGATCACGAACTCGTTGGCCGTTGCACCCTGGCTCATGCTGTCCACGAAAGACATCAGGACCTGCCCCATGCCATCACGCTCGCCCCACCGTGCGATAGAGGCGGCGACGTCTTCACCGGTCACAGGTGCGCCGTCGTGAAAGGCCAGTCCGTCACGCAGCGTGAAAGTATAAACCAGCCCGTCGTCAGATACGGTATGGCTGGCAACCATCTGTGGCTGCGGCACCA
>JBFFQZ010000078.1:0-10443 GCA_041573235.1 Sulfitobacter sp.
CGCTTTTCGTCGAAACCGACCGCCGCGGCTTTGCTACACCACCCGCAGCAAGAGAGTGAGGGCGGTGCCATGTTGGATGCAAAGAGCGGACCGGACAAGGGCGTCTGGAAGTCAGGTGCAGGCAAGGGGCGCAGGCACACCAAGGGCCGTCAGCTGGAGGATCGCGCCTGGGCCGAGGTGCGCGACCTGCTGGGCGCAGAGCCACGTGACCGCGATCTGCTGATCGAGCATCTGCATCTGATCCAGGATGCCTTTGGCCATCTGTCGGCCGCACATCTGCGGGCCCTCGCCGAGGAAATGCGCCTCTCGATGGCCGAGGTCTATGAGGTGGCGACGTTCTATGCCCATTTCGACGTGGTCAAGGAGGGCGAGACACCGCCGCCCGCGCTGACAATCCGGGTCTGCGATTCGCTGAGTTGCGAACTGGCGGGCGCGCATGCGTTGAAGACGGCGCTGGAGGACGGGCTTGACCCCGCCCAGGTTCGTGTGCTGCGCGCGCCCTGCATGGGCCGCTGCGACACCGCGCCGGTACTGGAGCTGGGCCATGCGCATATCGACCATGCCACGCCTGAAAAGGTCCGGGCCGCGATCGCGGCGGATGAGGTTCATGCGAAGATCCCGGAGTATGAGACCTATGACAGCTATGTGGCTGCGGGCGGCTATCAGGCGTTGAAGGCGATCCGCGCCGATGGTGATTGGCAGGACGTGCAGGAAAAAATCCTTTCGTCGGGCCTGCGCGGCCTTGGGGGCGCTGGATTTCCGTCGGGAAAGAAATGGGGCTTTGTGCGCGCCAATGCCGGGCCGCGGTACCTGGCGGTGAATGGCGATGAAGGTGAGCCGGGGACGTTCAAGGACCGCTACTACCTTGAGCGTGTGCCGCATCTGTTCCTTGAGGGCATGCTGATCGCGGCCTGGGCGGTGGAGGCGGAGTGCGCCTATATCTACATGCGCGACGAGTATCCCGCCGTGTTGGAGATCCTCGCCCGCGAGATCGCGTCGCTGGAGGACGCGGGGCTGGTCGCGCCGGGCTATATCGCGCTGCGCAGGGGGGCGGGCGCGTATATCTGCGGCGAGGAATCCGCGATGATCGAAAGCATCGAGGGCAAGCGGGGACTGCCACGGCACCGACCGCCCTTCGTGGCTCAGGTGGGAATATTCGGCCGCCCGACTCTGGTGCACAACGTGGAGACGCTGCACTGGGTGGCGCGGATCTGCCGGGAAGGGCCTGAAATCCTGTCGGCGGTGGAAAAGAACGGGCGTAGCGGACTGCGCAGTTACTCCGTCTCGGGGCGGGTGGCGGCACCTGGGATGTACCTGCTGCCTGCGGGATCGACCATCACCGACATCATCGAGGCGGCCGGAGGCATGGCCGCGGGCCATGTGTTCAAGGCGTATCAGCCTGGCGGGCCGTCGTCAGGGCTGCTGCCTGCATCGATGAACGACATACCGCTCGATTTCGACACGTTGCAACCGCACGGGTCGTTCATCGGCTCCGCGGCCGTCGTTGTCCTGTCAGAGGCTGACCGCGCCCGCGATGCAGCGCTCAACATGTTGCGCTTTTTCGAGGACGAAAGCTGTGGTCAGTGCACACCCTGTCGGGTCGGTTGCGAGAAGGCGGTGAAGCTGATGCAGGCAGAGCGGTGGGATCAGGGGCTGCTGGAAGAGCTGTCTTCGGCCATGGTGGATGCTTCGATCTGCGGTCTGGGACAGGCGGCACCGAACCCCATCCGCCTCACGATGAAGCATTTCCCGGACGAGATCTGAGGAAGCGCATGTGCGACCTGCGCCTCATGTGATGCATTAGGATGCGCCGGTACTGGATTGTTCTAAGTTATAAATATTGATTTTTCCGTATGGCGCCCGAGGCAGTCACGGCCTTGCTGCTGATGGCGGTAAAGGACGTGGCCGGTTCGCCCGACGCCCGGTTTGTAATACACAGCCGATCCAAAGGCTCCCAGCGGGGGCAAGGTCAATCGCGCGCCCCCTTCCATCCAACCTCTCAAGGGGTTAGATCACAAAGCGTATGGCAACCCGGAGATCCCCGTGGCGTTTTTCAAGAAGCTCAAAGACCGTCTGTTCAAATCCTCGTCCAAGATCGACGAAGGGCTTGAGGCGATCGTAGGCGACGGCGGTGCGGTCGAAGTGGACGAGGCGACGGCCTCGCCGGTCGAAGCGCCCGAGCAGCCGCCGGAGGCAGAGATCGAGGCCGCGCGGGAAGCCGCGGCAGCGCAGGCCAAGCAGGAGGCCGCAGAGCAGGCGCGGATCGCAGAACGTGAAGAGACAGCGCGGCAGGCGGAAGAGGCGGAGAAAACCGCGGACGCATCGGCGCGCGAAGCGCAGGCCGCCGAGGATCGCGCCGCAGCCGACGCCGCGCGGAAGGCGCAAGAGGCGCAAAGTCGCGCGGCCGACGATGCCGCCGCCAAGGTAGATGCCGATGCTCCCGCAACGCCGGAGCCTTTGCGCACGACCCTGACCCCTGTAGCCCCGATATTGGATCAGGATGCGCCTGAACCTGAGGCCAAGAAGGGCCTGCTGGGCCGGATCATGGGGCGCGGCAGCGCCGCCCCCGTCGTGCGCCGAGTGCTGGACGACGAGATGCTCGAACAGCTCGAAGAGCTGCTGATCAGCGCCGACATGGGGGTCGACACGGCCCTGCGCGTCACCGCCAACATGGCCGAGGGGCGGCTGGGCCGGAAGCTGTCGGTGCAGGAGATCAAGACGCTGATGGCGGACGAGATCGCCCGCATCATGGAGCCGGTGGCCAAGCCGATGCCGCTTTATGCCAAGACCCCGCAGGTGGTGCTGGTGGTCGGGGTCAATGGCTCGGGCAAGACGACAACCATCGGCAAGCTGGCCAGCCAGTTCCGCGCGGCGGGCAAGAAGGTCGTTATCGCGGCCGGTGACACGTTTCGGGCGGCCGCGGTGGAGCAGTTGCAGGTCTGGGGCGAGCGCGCCGGGGTGCCGGTTCTGACGGCGCCGCAGGGATCGGATCCTGCCAGCCTTGCCTTCGACGCGATGGGCCGCGCGCAGGCCGAAGGCGCGGATCTGCTGTTGATCGACACCGCCGGGCGGCTTCAGAACCGGGGGGATCTGATGGAGGAGCTGGCCAAGATCGTCCGCGTCATCCGCAAGAAGGACCCGGATGCGCCGCACAACACGCTTTTGGTGCTGGATGCCACCACCGGGCAGAACGCGCTCAACCAGGTCAAGGTTTTTCAGGAAATCTCGGATGTGTCCGGCCTTGTCATGACCAAGCTTGACGGGACCGCCAAGGGCGGCGTGCTGGTGGCGCTGGCCGATAAATTCGGCCTGCCCATACACGCGATCGGCGTGGGCGAGCAGATCGACGATCTGCAACCCTTCGACCCCGAGGAATTCGCCGATGCGCTGACCGGGCTGGACCGTTAGGTGCGGCGCGGATCCATCCAGCCATGACCGGTTGGCTGATCGCCATCGAGGGGACCGAGGCCGGTCAGACGCTGGCGCTGGTGCTCGTGCTGATGGCGGCGTTCCTGCATGCGGTGTTTGGCGCCCTGCAGAAGGGGCGGCATGATCCCTGGCTGACGCGCGGCGCGATCGACGGCTGCTATTGTCTGATGGCCGCGCCCTTTGCGCTGTTCGTGGTGCCCTGGCCCGAGCCGCACATGTGGCTGATCTTTTTCGGGGCCTGGGTCATTCACACCGGCTACAAGTTCCTTCAGGCGGCGGCCTATACCAAGGGGGCCTATACGGTCGTCTACCCGGTGGTGCGCGGCACCGGGCCGCTGTTTACCGTGATCGGCGCCTATGTGATCTTCAACGAGGCGTTCAACGGGGTCCAGTGGCTGGGGGTCGCGGTGCTGATGGCCGGGATCTTCGGTCTTGCGATTTACAACATGATCTTTCTGGTGGCCGAACGGGACACGCTCAACGCCGCGCTGGTGCTGGCGGTGATCACCGGGCTGTTCGTGGCGCTTTATACCACATTCGACGCCTACGGCATCCGCGCCACGGCCGATCCGTTCACCTTTCTGGCGTGGTTTTTCATGATCGACGGCATCGTGTTTCCGTTTCTGGCCCTGAGCCGCTGGCGGGCGATGGCGGATCCGCCGACGCTGGCGCCGCTGATCCGCCGCGGGTTCCTTGGCGGGATCGTCGCCTTCCTCAGCTTTGGGTCGATCATGCTGGCCACGCGGCTTGATAAGGTGGGCGAGGCCGCGATACTGAGGGAAACCTCGACTGTGTTCGCCGCCCTGATCGGCTGGCTGGTGTTGAAAGAGACGGTAGGGCCGCGGCGAATCGCATTGATGACGCTGATTGCCCTCGGGGCGGTAATTGTGGAATTCGGAGGCTAGCATGGCACAGGCGCGTGAAATCAACCCGATCCTCAAACAGGTCCTGGAGCTGGGCCCTACATTGGCATTCTTCGTACTTTATGTGCGGATCAAGGACGACGTGTTCACGTTGGGCGGCACCGAGTACACCGGTTTCATCGTGGCCGCGGTGGTATTCGTGCCGATCCTGCTGGTGGCGATGGGCATCCTGTGGATACTGACCGGCAAACTGAGCCGGATGCAGGTGTTCACCGCATTCATGGTGATCTTTTTCGGTGGCCTTACGGCGTGGTTCAATGACGAGCGGTTCTTCAAGATGAAGACCACCATCGTCTACGGCTTTCTGGCGCTGATCCTGGGGGTCGGCCTGCTGCGGCGCCAGTCGTGGCTGGAATTCGTTATGGCTGATGTCATGCCGATGCAACACGAAGGCTGGATGATCCTGACAAGGCGGCTGGCGCTCGCCTTTTTGGTGCTTGCGGTCGCTAATGAGCTGGTCTGGCGCACGATGTCCACCGATGCCTGGGTCAAGATCGAGACATTCGGCTTTCCGATCGCGTTGATGGCGTTCCTGTTCTGGCAATTCGCCGCCTTGCAGCCATTCGTGATCGAAGAAGGGACAGACGACAGCTGAGCTGCATCCGTACCGTCAGCGCTTGAACAGCTTGTCCTGCGCGTCTTTCCTGAAATCTCCGCGCTTTTCCGCAAACAGCGCGCGCCCGGCCCGGACCCCCGGACGCCCGGCCATCGTCTCCAGCCATCGCGCCATTTGCGGTTTGTCGTCCAGGGTCTGTTGCTGGCCCTCCCAAAGCGATGCCCAACCCCAAATCGCGAAATCCGCGATCGAGATGAAATCCCCCGCCACGTATTCATGCCGCGACAACTGCCGGTCCAGCACGCCGTAAAGCCGGGCCACCTCGGTGCGGTAGCGGTCCTTGGCGTAGGGCAGATCGTTGGGAGGATCCATTAACGGGGCGTATTTCAGGAAATGATGCGCCTGTCCGGCCATCGGACCCAGCCCGCCCATCTGCCACATCAGCCATTCTTCCACGGCGATCCGCTCCCGCTCGGTGGTGCCGAGAAACAGGCCGGTCTTGCGCGCCAGATATTGCAGGATCGCCCCGCTTTCAAAGATCGATACCGGCGAGCCGTCGGGACCTTGGGGGTCGGTGATGGCCGGCATGCGGTTGTTGGGAGAGATCTTGAGGAATTCGGGATCGAACTGGTCGCCCGCGCCGATGTCGATCAGCCGGGTCTCATAGGGCAGACCCATTTCCTCAAGGCATATCGACACTTTCCACCCGTTCGGCGTGGGCCAGAAGTAGAGATCAATAGGCGTGTCCATGGGCGTTTCCCTCAGCTTTGCTGCTTGGGGGCATGATGCGGGTTTTGCCGCGCAGCACAAGGGTGGGCAAGCGGGACCAGCGCGGTTGCGCAGGAGGCAAGGCCGCGCGCAAACGCTCCAGCGACAGGCGGTTCAGCACCAGATCCGCATTGAGCGCCATCACGCCGGGGCGGGTATAGCTGGACCAATGACAGACCGAACGGGTCGGGGGCGCAAGCGGGTATCCCAGCCCTGAAAGGGCGCCAAGCGTCCTGGCGCAGTCGATCTGAAGCCTCACCGCCTGCGGCGCGCCGATCCCGCGCCCGATGGCACCGGAGCCGGGAATAAGCTGTTCGAATGCAAAATCGAACAGGTCGTTTTCGCAACTGGTCACGTGGATCAGCTCTGCTGTGCGCCCGCTGGGCGTGGCCAGGGCATGCCGCGCAAGCCCCAGATGCGCCGCACCGCTCAACAACACGATACGCCCCACATCCCCAGCCCGCAGATAGGGCAGGGCCGCCAGCGCCAGCGAGGCGCCCAGCGAATGGGCAATGAGGTGGACGGGCCGGGTCCCGCGCAGGCGGGCGATGATCCGCGCCAGCCCCTGGGCCTCGGCAAGTGCGTTCTTGTAGACATGGCGCAGACCGCCGCGCGCGTGCCAGCCAAAGGCGATTCCGAACGCGCCCCGCTGTGCCAGATCCAGGGCCTGCGGCCAGCCGCCATCGTCGTGAAAGATCCGTTGGTGCGGGCAGTGCCCTGTCACGAAGGGAGAATACTTGAACCCATGGATCATGATGACCACCGGCCCGTCATGGCATGCCACCCGTGCCAGCCGCGCGTTCACCGATTTCGGTGAGCCGTTCAGGCGCAGCCCCTGCGCAGCCGCATTGATCCGGAGCATCGGCATGGCCGGTCCTCATCTGGTGTCCAAGAAGTCGGGTGGTTCACCAGCGTACGACCGTGCCGTGAAGATATCGTTACACCAGTGCACGCACCGCTTGACGCGCGCAGGACTTTGTCCTACGCCATGAGCCGTGGCGATTTGTTACCGGATTGCGGGCCACGTTAAACATGCCGCTAAAAGGTCAGGATGAAAGCCCCCTTTCGCTTGACCGCGTCTGGGGTTTTTTTGTGCCCGGCCAGCCGAGGGCACGCGGAGGAACAAAAGATGAGTGATACTTGGAAATCCAGCACACGTGCCGTCCATTCGGGCACCCGCCGCAGCCAGTATGGCGAGGTCTCTGAGGCGATCTTTCTGACACAGGGTTTCGTCTATGAAAGCGCCGAAAATGCCGAGCAGCGGTTCATCCAGTCGGGCGATGATGAATTCATCTATGCCCGTTATGGCAATCCGACGGTCAAGATGTTCGAAGATCGCATCGCGTCGCTGGAAGGGGCCGAAGATGCCTTTGCCACCGCGTCTGGCATGGCGGCGGTGTCGGGTGCGCTTACTGCGATGCTCAAGGCGGGCGATCATGTCGTTTCGGCGCGCGCGCTTTTCGGCTCGTGTCTTTATGTGCTCGAAGAGATCCTGACCCGGTTCGGTGTCGAAGTGACCTTTGTCGATGGTACCAACCTGGACGAATGGGCTGCGGCGATCCGTCCGGACACGGCGGCGGTGTTCTTTGAATCAGTTTCGAACCCGACGCTGCAAGTCATTGATATCGAAGCGGTCAGTGCGCTTGCCCACGCGCAGGGGGCGCTGGTGGTGATCGACAACGTCTTTTCCACGCCGGTGTTCTCGCGCGCCATTCAACAAGGCGCGGATGTGGTGATCTATTCCGCCACCAAACACATCGACGGGCAGGGCCGGGCGCTGGGTGGAGTGATCCTGGGCTCGCGCGATTTCATCCGCAAGACGGTCGAGCCCTACATGAAGCATACCGGCGGTTCCATGTCGCCTTTCACCGCCTGGGTGATGCTGAAAGGGCTGGAGACGATGAACCTGCGGGTGCGTGCGCAGGCCGCGACCGCGCTCGCGGTGGGCGAGGCGCTGGAGGGACACCCGCAACTGGCGCAAGTGGTCTATCCGGGCCTGCCTGGCCACCCGCAGAACGCGCTGGTGCAGCGCCAGATGGGCAAGGGCGGCACCGTCATCGCGCTTGAGCTGAAGGGCGGCAAGGCGGCTGCGTTCAAGTTCCTCAACGCGCTGCAGATCGGTGTGATCTCGAACAATGTGGGCGATGCGAAAACGATCCTGACGCATCCCGCGACGACGACTCACCAACGTTTGTCCGACACGCAGAAGGAAACACTTGGCATCGCACCGGGGCTGGTGCGCGTCAGCATCGGGCTGGAAGACGTCGATGACCTCATAGCGGATTTTCTTCAGGCGCTGGATGCCGCGATTTAAATGATCCATGCCGCTCGGGGCCACGTATGTGATATAATATTTTGGCAATACTTGAGCAGTACCCTACATATAGGGTCTGAAGGACAAGGGGGCTGACCCATGAATATCGCTAGACCCATCACTCCACGACCCGACCGTACCGAGGCGGAGGCGGCGCTGGAAACCCTGCGTGACTGGGCTTCTACCGCGGATAAGACCGAGCTGGCGACGCTGGATCCAGCGGTCGCGCTTATGCTGCGCGGCGGGCAGGCCTATCCACTTTTCCAACGGGAATATCCTGAGAAATTCAAGATCGAGCCGGAATACAAGGAAAGCCTTCCCGATCTGCAGAACGGTCCGTCCAGCCTGATCAAGGGAGCGAACCAGCAGATCCAGCATGTGGGCATCTCGAACTTTCGTCTGCCCGTGCGCTTCGAAACGCGTGACAACGGACCGCTGACGCTCGAGACATCTGTTACCGGTACGGTCAGCCTTGAGGCGGACAAGAAGGGCATCAACATGTCCCGGATCATGCGCAGCTTTTACAAGCACGCGGAAAGCACCTTCAGCTTCAAGGTGATCGAAGCGGCGCTGGACGACTATATCAACGACCTGGAAAGCTTTGACGCCCGCATCCAGATGCGGTTTTCCTTCCCGATGAAAACAACCAGCCTGCGGTCGGGCCTCGAGGGGTATCAATATTACGACATCGCGCTTGAACTGGTTGAAAGCGGTGGGGTGCGTCAAAAGATCATTCACCTCGATTACGTCTATTCCAGCACATGCCCATGCTCGTTGGAGCTGTCCGAGCACGCCCGCGCCACGCGCAATCAGCTTGCAACGCCGCATTCGCAACGGTCGGTCGCGCGGATATCGGTGCTGCTGGACCAGGCAGGCGATTGTTTGTGGTTCGAGGACCTGATCGATGCGTGCCGCCACGCGGTGCCGACTGAAACCCAGGTGATGGTGAAACGCGAGGATGAACAGGCCTTTGCCGAACTGAATGCCGCGAACCCCATTTTTGTCGAGGATGCGGCCCGGCTGTTCTGCCAACAGCTGCTGGCAGACGCCCGCGTATCGGATTTCCGGGTCGTGGCCAGCCATCAGGAGAGCCTGCATAGCCATGACGCGGTCAGCGTCCTGACCGAAGGGCCGACCTTCGCGCAGGCGAGCCTTGATCCAAAGCTGTTCAACACGCTGTTCCACGTCGGCTGAACCGGCAAACGTCGCAGTGATCGACCGCCCCCGGCGCGAACCGGGGGCGGTCCTTTTTCATGTATGGGGCAGGTGATTGCTCTTGGCGGGATGCCGCTATGCAATTTTGGTGGTACTGCTGCACTGCAGCGACGCCTACATGTGAGGCACGGGAATGAACCCGCACAAGACAGTCTCAAGGCATATCAGATGACCTACCAACACACCGCTTCCGACACACTTGCTTCCCGGATCCCAGGCCGCGGCCTGGTCAATGCGCCGACGCCGTTTCTTACGGCGCGCAGGGCGCTGGGGCAGATCGGTGCATTGTTCGCCGCGCTCGGCGAAGCGCTGCTGCGCGCGGCCGATTCCGCGTCACGCGTGGACCGCATCGAAGCGCTCACCTCCAAATCCGACGAAGATCTTGCCCGCATGGGCATCAAACGCGCAGACATCGTGCATGTGGTCTTTCGCGACCTTTGCTACGTCTGATCGCTGATCCACCATCTGCAAAGCCCACTCCCCGCCAGATAGCCTGCACCGGGGGGTGGGCTTTTTGCTGTGTGGCCCGTGATGGCGGGGCCACACCGCTTGACAGCGCAGGCCGGGCGCGCCAACCCTGCGCGGATGGACCTGCGCCCTGTTGGATATGTGATTGGCCTGCTGGTGGCCGTGCTGGGCGTTGCCATGCTGGTGCCGCTGCTGGTCGATCTTGCCGAGGGCCGCGGCCATTGGCCGGTGTTTCTGCAAAGCATGGTGATCACGATTCTGGGCGGCACCGCGATGGCGATGTCCTGCGCCAACGGTGTGCGCGAAGGGCTGACAATCCAGCAAACCTTTCTCATGACCTCATCGGTCTGGGTGGCCCTGCCGCTGTTTGGCGCCATTCCCTTTGTTCTGGGGGATACCGACGCCCGAACGGTTGTCGCCATGTTCGAGGCGATGTCGGGGCTGACAACAACCGGGGCGACCGTTTTCTCGGGGCTTGATGCGATGCCCAAGGGGCTTTTGATCTGGCGCGCGATCCTTCAATGGCTGGGCGGGATCGGGATCATCGTCGTGGCGATGGTGTTCCTGCCGGAACTGCGCGTGGGCGGGATGCAGATCTTCAAATCCGAGGGTTTTGACACCTTTGGCAAGATCCTGCCGCGTGCGGGACAGATCGCCACGCAAATATCCGGGCTGTACCTGGCGTTCACGCTGGTCTGCGCGCTGGCCTACCTGTATTTCGGCATGTCGCTTTTCGATGCGACGGCCCATGCGATGACCACGATCGCGAC
>JBFFQZ010000079.1:0-10422 GCA_041573235.1 Sulfitobacter sp.
GCCTTGGGCAGCGCGCTCAGCTCGTGGAGCGGCACTGTGATGCGGTCGATCTGCGGCGTCGCGCTTTCCCCGACGGCAGAGGCTTCCGTCGCCCAACCGGCCCCCACGTCAGAATGATCGACCAGCACGTCATAGGACGTCGCCTCGACATTCACGACCGATGCGATCGCACGGATCGACGCGGTGGTGTTCAGCACGGATTTCACGATGTCCGAGGTCTGCGGATCGACAAGATAACCACCATCCGAGTTCACCGCCGTCGAGAGCGCCTTGCCCTCCAGCTCCAGGCCGCGCAGCCCGTCGTCATCGCCCGAACGCACATAGGCGTTAAAGGCCTTCTGGTGCGGCGCACCGGCATCCGCAGCACCCGCCAAAGGGGTCCGTGCAGCAGTCATTGTCTTACGATCCAGCATGGTCATTCGCTCTTCTGTTTGTTGAAGTTTCGTCTCAATTTCGGCCTGAAAGCCCTTGAACTCGCTAACGAAACCGCTCACGGCCCGCCGCACGTCCTCAGCCGGGGAAACACCCGCGACCGTCTCGTTGGTTCTGCTCATCTGCATTCCCCTTATGGTTGCTCCGGCGGGGTTTTCAGCGCGGCACGTGCCGTGTCGAAAACATCCGCCATCTCACGCAGGATCTCTTCCAGCGGACCGAGTTTGTCCGCCTTTGCCCCAACCCGCGCACTGGGCAGCATCGGAAAGGTCACCAGCGACACCTCCCAAAGCTCCAGTTCCTGCAAGAGCCGCTGGCCCTTGGTATTCTTCGTGGCTTTCACCGTGCGATAGCCGATCGAAAGTCCGTCGATCGCGCCCGCCTCGATCAGCGCGATCGCCTCGCGCCCCTTCTCGACGGATTTCAGGATGCGTCCCTTGACGAACAGCCCCCGGGCGTCCTCCTGCACCAGATCCCAAACCCCGATGGGCTGCGCCGGATCATGCTGCCAAAGCATCTTGACCCCCCGCTTTGCCGCCTTCAGTGCGCTCAGGCTGGCCGCATAGGCGCCCTGCTGCACAACGTCATTGCCCTGATCCACGTCCCCGAAAAAGCTCGCGTAGCCGCTGATCTCGACACCGCCGTCGACCTTGGCAACCGCATCCAGCGCCATGAACTTGCGCTCCAACTCAGGCAAGCCGCTCCCATTCTCCGCGCCTAGCGCGAAGTCATTTTCACTCATTTTCATGATCTTCTCCTGTTTTTCTCAGCCCGGAGGGGCAACGACGAGGAACGACTGCACCGCTTGTGCAAGGATCACCCCCAACACGCCGTACACCGTCAGCCACAGCCGCTTTTCCAGCCGCTCCATCATCTGCTCGATCCGGTCGAGCCGTCTGACCAGGTTGTCGAAATGGATCTCACTCACCCGCTCATGGGCCTCCAGCCGCATTCCGGGCGCGCATTGAAAGCGCTGAACCGGAAACTCACTCATCAGCGGCCACCAGCGGCAGCCCCAGAAGACTGCGCTTTTCCGCTTCGGTCAGAAAATCCGCCGACGCGACCCTGTTCCACTGCGCATCACGCTCCGCACTCAACGCGGGCACCTGGTCCAGATCCGGCTTCAGTTCGACCGCTTCGCCAGTGAAACCCGATAGCCAATGGGCCAGAACCGCCGTCACCCGCGTCGCCAGCGGCAGTACCGTCAGACGGTAAAACGCGCGATGCGCCTCCTGGTAGTTCGCATAGGTCGCGTCGCCCTGGATCCCGATCAGCATCGGCGGCACCCCGAACGCCAACGCGATCTCGCGCGCGGCGGCTTCCTTGGTCTTCTGGAACTCCATGTCGCTCGGCGAGAACCCCATCGGCTTCCAGTCCAGCCCGCCCTCCAGCAACATCGGTCGGCCCGCATTGCGCGCACCCTGATGATGGCTTTCCATCTCGGATACCAACCGCTCGTATTGGTCGTTGCTCAACGCGCCCTGGCCCTCGGCGCCCTTATAGATGATCGCCCCGGACGGCCGCGCTGCATTGTCCAGCAACGCCTTCGACCAGCGCGACGCCGAATTATGCACATCAACCGCCGTGGCCGCGGCCTGCATCGGCGAAAACCCATAATGGTCGTCCTGCGGGTGGAAATTTCGCACATGGCAAATCGGCGATCCCGCCGTCGCATCGAACCGGTGCTTTCGCCCGCCCACCGCATATTCATAGGCCACCGGCCAGCCATCAGCGCCCGGCACCACGCTCATCCGCTCCGAGCGCAGCACATGCAGTTCCAGCGGCAGGCCCGTCTCTCCACCCACTGCCTCGATGTACCCATCGCCAGACAACAGCAACTGCCCGTAAAGCGCCTCCAGCATCTCGGCCCGGCCCTGCGCCCCATTGGGCCGCGCCATCAGGCCCAGCACCGGATGGGTCTCAAACCGACGCTCCGCATCCTGCAACACCAACGGCAACGCCGCCGCCGCCTCCGCAATCAGCTTGACCGACCGGAAACCCACCGGATTGCCCGCGAACCCCGTGCGCGTCAGCGACACGGTATCGCGCGGGCTCCACGCCACGCGGCCAGAACTCTGCATCGCAACGACACGTCCCGTGGCCGAGGCCTTCACCTCCGCCACTTCCACCCTGTCGCGTTTAAGAAAATCAAACACTCGCTCGCTCCTTGCCCCAATGTCCCGTGGCAGACCCGCTGCCTCAACGCTTCGAAAAACAATCTCTCACCAAAGCCTTAACGCCACCGCACCAGACCGTGCGTTGCCCCGCGCCACAAAAAAAGGAGGGCAAAAGCCCCCCTTTCAAACCGTCCTGCAATTGCCATCGGGCACCACCCCTGCCCCTTGCACCCTTCTTCAAATACCTGACCACTCCAGCCACACGCGCATCCGCCTCACAACGACCGCACGCCCGGCTGCCGCCACTTCGCCGCCGGCGCGATCATCAATTCATGCAGCGCCCAGACCAATGCATCGACCCGGTCGGGCGATCCGACCCCCTCATAGCCATGCGACGTCATCCGCGTCATCTGGTCCTCCAGCCCATCCAGATCGGCCACGTGATGCACACGTCCCTGTTCGTACAACGCCGCCACAGGCTCGGCCCGCGCGACCTTGCCGCGCGAGGCATGGACCCCCTTGTAGGGCACCAGGGGGTCCACCTGCCGGATCACCTCCTGCACCATCTGCCCGCCCTGGTTGATCTCGGCCACCAGCCGGTCGGCGCCAAATTTCTCCATCGCCCGGATTGCCACCTTGGCCCAGCCCAGCGGCCCCTGCCCCGCAACCGTGCAATCAGCAAGCACATAGGCCCGCCAGTCCTGCGGCGGCCCGTCGCTTTTCAGCCCGGCCACCACGATCCCGCATTCGTCCGACGTTTTGCCCGCCGTCGTCGCCGGATCCACCGCCACGACGATCCGATCCAGCTCGGGCAGCTTTAGCACCCTGCATCGTTCCAAGATCTCCGATGTCCACAACGCCCCCTCCGCATCCGCAAGCAGCACGCCGTCCAACTCCTGCCGCCCCAACCGGGTGCCCCGATAGCGCGCGCGCGCCTCTTCCAGGAAAGATGCCGCCAGATTCGCCCTGTTCGCCTCGGTCGGCGCATGGGTCAGCACCGTGGACCCCGCCTTCAGCAACTCCTTCAGAACCCCCACATTCCGCGGCGTCGTCGTGACACAAACCTGCGGATGCGCGCCCAGCCGCAGCGCAAATTGCAGCATGTCCCACGTCTCCTGCGCCTTTTTCCACTTGGCCAGCTCATCGACCCAGGCCGCGTCGAACTGCGGCCCGCGCAACCCTTCCGGGTCATGTGCGGAATGCACCGTCGCCACCGCGCCATTCGGCCAGACCAGCCGCTTGCGCGTGGCCTCCCAATCTGGTCGCCTGTCCGCGGGGCTGCAGGCCAGTATCCCGCTGTCGCCGAAAATCATCACCTCGCGCACCTGTTCGATGGTCTCTCCCACAAGTGCCACGCGGCGGCACCGCCCGTGATCGAGTGGCTGCGCCCCCTCGACGACCGACCGTACCCATTCCGCACCCGCGCGCGTCTTGCCCGCGCCACGACCGCCCATGATGACCCATGACCGCCAGTCTCCGGACGGGGGCAACTGGTGCGGCAAGGCCCAAAAATCGAATAAAAAAGGGAGAGCACGAAGCTCTCCCTCATCCAGCTCATTCAGGAACCTCTCCTGAATCGATGGTGCAGCGGAGCCGATCCAGTTTGCACCCGATGTCAGCCCGCGCTTTGTCCAGATCGAGGGCGTACCCCCCGCGCGCAATTCCGGCTTGTTTGTTACGGCATTCATACAAAATCAGTCCCGCTTTCTGACAGCGTGCAACCGTCTCCGACAATTGGCTGACGGTCCTTGACGCTGTGGTTGCATCGATTTCCTCTCCGGCCTTGGCCCGTTCCTTCAGGCTCTCTAGTGCTTCTCTCAACTCGGCGAGCGTACGGTTCACGGAGGCAAACATGGCCTCCGCCTCCGCCAGCTCATCAAGCATTGGCGCCGGGGTGATATTCATCTCGTCTCGGTCCTTTCGCTTGGATGTCTCCAATCGAAAGAAGTGAACAACCGCGCTCCGACAACCGTCAAAGCCGTTTGCTCAAATCTCCTAGCATGAGGATATCTATAGAAATTATGCGTTAAGAAAGCCCGACAAGACCGCACGGTGCTCCGCCGGTGCAGAGTGCCGCCCCCGCCGGGGCGCGCAGATCTTCCCGCCGCAGGCCGCGCTCAGTTGCCGCCGGTCGACGCATTCCCGGCCGCTTCCGAGCCGCGTTCCGCCTCGATCTCACGCCAGCGCGCGACATTGCGGTTGTGCGCGTCCAGCGTCTCGGCAAACGCATGCCCGCCGGTGCCATCGGCCACGAAAAAGATATATCCCGTCTCCTCCGGCTGTGCGGCCGCCATCAGGCTGGCACGTCCCGGATTGGCAATCGGCGTGGGCGGCAAGCCCGCGATCACGTAGGTGTTGTAGGGCGTCTCGCGCCGCAGCTCGCTACGTCTCAATCCGCGGCCCAGAACACCTTCACCGCGCGTGATGCCATAGATCACGGTCGGGTCCGTCTGAAGCCTCATCCCCTGGTTCAGCCGGTTCACGAAAACACTGGCGACCTGCCCACGTTCCCCAGCCACACCGGTTTCCTTCTCGATGATCGACGCCAGGATCAACAGCTCTTCGGGGCTCTTGATCGGCAGATTCGCGTCGCGGGCTTCCCAGGCTTCGGCAAGCTGCGCCTCCTGTGCGGCCTGCATCCGCGCAAGCAGCGCCGCGCGATCATCGCCCTTGCGCACCTCATAACTGTCCGGCGCCAGCGATCCCTCAGCGGGGATCTGCGCCACCTCACCCGTCATGATGTCCATGTTGCCAAGCGCATTCACAACCTGCCAGCTGGTCACGCCCTCGGCCATAGCCACGCGAAACCGCGTGTCCGCACGATCCCGCGTTTCGCCGTATTGCGCCGGAACGTCCTCCGCTCCTGCGGTGAATTGCGCCAATTCCTCAAAGCGGCTGGTTGCCGGATCCAGTTCGCGCACCTGCACGCTGACCCGGTTCACACCGATCCGGTACACGATCTCGGTCCCGCAGGTGCTGGCTCCGCCGCGGGTGATCACATCGACAATATCCTTCATCGACGCACCCGGCTCCACCAGGAAACTGCCGGCCTTCAGCAGCCCGGCCTTTTCCTCATAATCCGCACCGATCCGAAATATCGCACCCGAGCTTACCGCCCCCTGATCCACCAGATCCTGGCTGACCCGGCGCATGTTGGTACCGCTTTTGACCTCGACGCAGATCGCCTGCGTCAGGGGCCCGGGTTCATCATATTGCCCCCGGCCCCACAGAATCACACCGCCCAGTAGGAAAAGCCCCACCACCAGAAAAGTAATCGCGTTGGCTGCGATGTGACGCCACATCAGTCGACCTTTCCGAACAGCACGCTCGCATTGGTGCCACCAAAGCCGAAGGAGTTGCTCAGCGCGACCTTGATCTCGCGTTTCACCGGCGCGTTGGGCGCAAGGTCAATCGCCGTCTCGACGGCCGGGTTGTCCAGGTTGATCGTCGGCGGCGCCACCTGGTCGCGAATTGCGAGGATCGAGAAGATGCCCTCGATCGCCCCGGCCGCGCCAAGAAGGTGGCCCGTCGCGGATTTTGTAGATGACATCGTGACCTTGCCCGCGTGCTCACCCAACATCCGTTCCACCGCGCCCAATTCGATCGTGTCGGCCATCGTCGATGTACCGTGGGCGTTGATATAGTCGATGTCCTTGGGTTCCAGCCCCGCATTGCGCAGCGCCGCGCGCATCGAGCGCTCACCGCCCTCGCCATCCTCCGACGGCGCAGTGATGTGATAGGCATCCCCCGAAAGGCCATACCCGATCACCTCGGCATAGATCTTGGCGCCGCGCGCCTTGGCGTGCTCGTACTCCTCAAGCACGACAATCCCCGCGCCTTCGCCCATGACAAACCCATCGCGGTCCGCATCATAGGGGCGGCTCGCCTTTTTCGGATCATCTCCGCGCTTGGTGCTCAGAGCCTTGCACGCATTGAAACCTGCAATACCAATCTCACAGATCGCCGCCTCCGCGCCGCCCGCGATCATCACGTCCGCATCGCCGTGCTGGATCAGGCGGCTGGCATCGCCAATCGCATGCGCCCCGGTCGAACAGGCCGTGACGACCGAATGATTCGGCCCCTTGAAGCCGTAACGGATCGACACTTGCCCCGAAATCAGGTTGATAAGCGCCCCGGGCACAAAGAAAGGGCTTACCCGTTTCGGTCCTTTCTCGGCCATCATCACGGCGGTGTTCGCGATCGAATTCAACCCGCCGATGCCAGACCCGATCAGCACGCCCGTCCGCTCAAGGCTTTCACGGTCTTCAGGCATCCACCCGGCGTCTTCGATCGCCTGCTGAGCAGCCGCGACCCCGAACAGGATGAAGGTGTCAACTTTCCGCTGGTCCTTGGGCTCCATGTATTTGCCCGCATCAAAGGTTCCGTCGGACCCATCGCCAAGCGGCACCTCGCAGGCATATTGGGTCACCAGCCTGCTTGGATCGAACCCGGTAATGGTGCCCGCGCCGGATTGACCGTCCAGAATGCGCCGCCAGCTTTCTTCGACGCCGTCTGCCAACGGCGTCACCAAACCCAAACCTGTCACGACCACTCTGCGCATATGCTAAGCCCTTTGGAAAACTGTTGCTTTGATCGCCTATACCGTGGGCAAAGGCATTTGTTCAAGCCTGAGGTGCAGTTGGGGCCGGAATGGCCCGACTGGCTCCGTTCAGGGCACAATGATTTTCGGCCATCACACCGGAGGTCCCTTCCGGGTCATCAGTACGACCGTGCCGCCGTCAACCTCGACATCGCGCAGCGCGCTGTAGCCCAATGTCTCTGCGACCTGCAAAGAGCACAGATTGTCCGGTGTGATCATGCAGACCGTACGTCCCGCAATAATTCTGTCGAACCAATCATGTGCGGCTGCGGCCGCCTCGATACCCAGGCCCTGTCCCTGCACCGCGGGGTCAAGAACCCAACCCGCCTCCGGGAACGGATCGAAATCTTCACCCAGACCGCGCGCGCCGAAAAAGAAACCCGTCTGCCCCGCCATCCGGGGCTGTCCGTGAAGCTGGATCGCCCATTGACCGAAACCGGTGACCTGCCAATGCCCGGCATTGCGCAGAAACGCATCCCAGCTGCGCGACTTTGGCCACGGCTTGCCGCTGATGTGCCGAACGACCTCCGGCTTCGCCCATATTTCGGCAAAGCGGCTGAAATCTTCTGCTCTCATGCCCCGCAGGGTGATGCGGGATGTATTTATGGTCGGGATGGTGCGTGACATCGCGGTGAACGGCCTTCACTCTTTGAAATGCTCGGTAAACTAGAATTGTCCCAGCACGGCAGCAGAGACAAGCCCTGAAGTGCCCAAACAATCAAAAACGGCGCCAATCCGCGTGGGACAGCGCCGTTTGATGAATCATTGTCCGGGCCTCGCCCGGCGCGCCCCCGTTTCAGGAAGCTTCTTTGATGAACTTTACAGCGTCGCCAAAGGTCTGAATGTTTTCGGCCGCATCATCGGGGATCTCGATACCGAACTCTTCTTCGAACGCCATGACCAACTCGACCGTGTCGAGGCTGTCTGCACCCAGATCGTCGATGAACGAAGCGTTCTCGACAACTTTGTCTTCTTCCACACCAAGGTGCTCTACAACGATCTTCTTAACGCGGTCTGCGACGTCGCTCATTTCTTTGTCCTCACTTGTTGGGCCACCCGGCCCCTTTTGGTTTCCGCCCGCTCCAGATTTCGAGGGGTCGGACAATGCCCCAAAAGGGGCGGCTCGAACTCCTTGCTTGCACAAGGCGCGGGTCACAATCAAGCGCCCGTCTGTGTTAATCTGCGCCCCCTTTAGCATATGATGCACAGGACGCAAATGCTTTCACACAGCGCGTTACAACATGGCCATTCCGCCATTCACATGCAATGTGGCACCGGTGACATAGGCCGCTTCAGCACTGGCCAGATAGACCACGGCGGCCGCGATCTCTTCGGGCGTGCCCATCCGGCCGGCAGGAATCTGCCCCATGATTCCCGATTTCTGATCCTCCGTCAGCTTGTCGGTCATCGCGGTCTGGATGAATCCCGGCGCAATGGCGTTAACCGTGATTCCGCGGCTTGCGACCTCATAGGCCAGGCTCTTGGACATGCCGACAAGGCCCGCCTTGGACGCCGCATAGTTGGCCTGACCCGGGTTGCCGGTCGCGCCCACGATGCTTGATATATTCACGATCCTGCCCCAGCGCGCCTTCATCATGCCGCGCATCACGCCCTTGCAGAGCTTGAAGGTCGCGGTGAGATTGACGTTCAACACCGACTGCCATTCGTCATCGGACATCCGCATGAACAGGTTGTCACGGGTGATGCCAGCGTTGTTTACGAGAATATCGACAGAGCCCATCGCAGCCGCGGCCTCCTTCGGCAACGCCTCTACCGCGTCCATGTCGCTCAGATTGCAGGGCAACACATGGGCACGCTCGCCCAGCTCCGCCGCCAGCGCCTCCAACGGCTCGGTGCGCGTGCCCGACAGGCCGACCGTAGCGCCCCGGCCATGCAGCGCGCGGGCAATATCGGCGCCGATTCCGCCCGAGGCGCCGGTCACCAGCGCCGTCTTTCCCGTCAAATCAAACATTACTCTTCCCTTTCCAATCCAATGGCTTGATCGGCCCCGTATGCAGCCATCGCCCGCAGAGACAGCCCATCTCAGCCCGAAACAGCCGCTTTCACATCCGCCGCGACACCGATATTGCGCAGGGTCGCGTCCTTGTGGATGCGCCGGATCATGCCGCTGAGTGCCTTGCCCGCACCAATTTCCCAGAATTCAGTGACGCCCTGTCCGACCATCCACTCCACCGACGACCGCCAACGCACCCGCCCGGTGACCTGATCGACCAGCAATTGCCGGATCGGGTCTGCCGTCTCCACGGCTTCGGCCAGCACATTCGCGACCAGCGGCACCTTGGGATCGGCGATCGAGACCTTTGCCAGCGCCTGCGCCATCGCCTCGGCGGCGGGCGCCATCAACGCACAGTGAAACGGCGCCGAAACCGGCAAGGGCAACGCACGCTTGGCACCCGCCGCCTTGGCCAGATCGATCGCGCGCTCGACGGCGGCCTTGCTGCCCGAAATCACGTTCTGCGTGGGGTCGTTTTCATTCGCCAACTGGCACACCCCGTCTCCGGCGGCCTCTTCGGCCACCGCGCAGACCTGATCCGCCGAAAGTCCCAGCACGGCCGCCATCGCGCCCTCGCCCACCGGCACCGCCGATTGCATCGCACGGCCCCGCGTGCGCAGCAGCCGCGCGGTATCGGCCAGCGAAAACACCCCGGCCGCACAGAGCGCCGAATATTCACCAAGGCTGTGTCCCGCCACGAATGCCGCGCGCGTGACGTCGACGCCCTCCGCCTCCAGCGCGCGCATCGCCGCCATCGACGTCGCCATCAGCGCGGGCTGCGCGTGCTCGGTCAAGGTCAGCGTCTCGATGTCGCCGTTCCAGATCAGATCGCTCAGCTTGGCGTCCAGCGCTTCGTCGACCTCCTCGAAAACCGCGCGTGCCGCCGGATAGGCCTCTGCCAGATCACGGCCCATGCCGATCACCTGCGCGCCCTGACCGGGAAATACGAATGCGATGCTCATTGAAATGCCCCCAATTTTACTTTGCAAAGGGTGTAGCGAAGCGCGCAGGCTCTCACAAGGGCGCACAGAGCCTCTGCATCTGCGGACATTGCCACCACCATCAACAGAAATACCTTGTGCGGACATCGCCACCAAGGAGACCGCCCCATGGCCCTCACCAACACCACGATCCATTATGGAAGCGTCACGCGCGGCTTTCATTGGCTGACCGCCCTTCTGGTTCTAACGCTGATCCCCGTCGGCATCATCGCAAACGAACTTCCCTACGAGACCTCCCAACAGCTTGCCACGAAGGCC
>JBFFQZ010000080.1:0-10319 GCA_041573235.1 Sulfitobacter sp.
GGTCTGGCTTGACCACCAACCGCTGCACAAGATGGCCAGCCACGAAGCCTCTGCCGCGGGCCTTGCCCTCGTGCCCGAAGACCGTCGCATCATCGCCGGGCTCACGGTCGAGGAGAACCTCAAGCTCGCCCAGATCGCTCCGCCGGTCGGATGGTCGCTGGAGCGGGTGTATGAGCTGTTCCCGCGCCTCGGCGAACGCAAGAGCCAGGAAGGCGTGACCCTGTCGGGGGGCGAACAGCAGATGCTTGCCATCGCGCGCGCGCTCTGCCGGGACATCAAGGTACTGTTGCTCGACGAGCCATACGAAGGACTTGCGCCGGTCATCGTGGACGAGATCGAAAAGACCCTTCGCATCATCAAGGATCAGGGCATCACCACCATTCTGGTCGAACAGAACGCGGTGCGTGCGCTGCAATTGGCAGACCGCGCGGTAATCCTCGACACTGGTGGCGTTGTATTCGACGGGTCGGCACAGGAGGTTCTGGAAAACGAATCGCTTCGTGCGGAATACCTCGCGATCTGAGCGCAGCCGCACCGCAGTCGGCACGAAAACCCCGCTTCATGCGGGGTTTTTCATCTGCATGACCTCGCGGTCTGATCGGCCAAACCGCATTGCCCCCACCCCGGAAACACAAGACGCTTTTCCGAGGCCCGTTTTCACGATCTTTGGCGTCATGGTCATAAACAACGACCGGATTTCAGCGATCGTCACGACGATGACCCGCGCCCATATCAGCGCTCTGGACACATTCTAATCCCGCTCCTGCTCAAGACGCGTGCGCAGTTCCGTCTTGAGGACTTTGCCGTAATTGTTCTTGGGCAACTCCTCCAGCCGGACATAGCGTTTGGGCCTCTTGAAGCGGGCAATATGATCAAGGCACAGCCGGTCCAGTTCAGCCTCGTCGGCGTCGCCTACAACAAAGGCCACCACCTCCTCGCCCCAGTCGGGATGCGCGCGCCCCACCACCGAGGCCTCGCGCAGGCGGGGATGCTGCAGCAGCACATCCTCGACCTCGCGCGGATAGACGTTGGAGCCGCCAGTGATGATCACGTCCTTGGATCGGTCCTGCAACGTGAGATACCCTGCCGCATCCAGGCGCCCGATGTCGCCGGTCATCAGCCATCCCTCCCTCAGCGCCCGCGCCGTCGCACCCGGCGCGTTCCAATAGCCCGGCATCACCGGCGCGCCGCGCACCATGATCTCGCCCTCCGTGCCGACGGGCAGCGGGCGGCCTTCGGGATCGCCGATCCGGATCTCCACCACCGATTGCGCGCGGCCCACGGAGGCCAGGCGGGCGGGCCAGTCAGGGTGGCTGCGGTCGGCCACATCGGAACGGCTCAGCGCGCTGATGGCCATCGGGCATTCCCCTTGCCCATAGATCTGGACGAAAACCGGACCGAAATGTTCGACCGCTTCCACGATGTCGGCCGTGTACATCGGCCCTCCTCCGTAGACGATCGTCCTGATCCCGGCACCATCGCGCCCCAAAGCCCTTGCCTCGCCGGTCAGCCGCTTGACCATCGTGGGCGCGGCAAACATGTGACAGCGCCCGAAATGCCCGGCAAGGTCGAGGATTTCGGAGGCCTCGAAGCCGCCGGAAGCAGGACAGACATGACGCGCACCGACCCTCACATGCATAAAATTGTAAAGCCCGGCCCCATGGCTGAGCGGTGCCGCATAGAGCGCTGTATCCTGCGCGCTCACTGCATCGACATCCACCCAATAGCTCAGCGCCATCGCCATGATCATGCCGTGCGTGATCATCACCCCCTTGGGCGTGCCCGTGGTTCCCGAGGTATAGAACAACCAGGCCAGATCGTCCGGACCGCGTGGCGCGATGGCCACGGCGTCGTCGGCCTCAAGCGTTGATGGCTCTGCCAGCGGACAGGTCACGCGGCCCTCGGACAAAATCGCGCGATGCGCCGCATCCACGCAACACAACCGCGCGCCGCTGTCATCGAGGATGAACGCCGCCTCGCGGCCATGCAGCTTTGCGTTGATGGGCACGGCGACCGCCCCGGCATAGAGGATGCCGTAAAACGCGACCAGCCAATCCGGTTGGTTCGCCATGAAGATCGCCACGCGATCCCCCGCCATGACACCACGCGCACGCAACCCCGCCGCGACCGCCCCGGCGCGGCGGTGAAATGCACCGTAATCCGCCACCTGCCGCCGTCCCTCGAACAGCGCCGGTCGGCCCGGCTCCGACATGGCACTTCTGACGAGCCATTGTGCTATATTCATGACAAAGCCTCCCGCCCGCTCATACGATGGTCCAAAGTCGCGCCTTTCCATGCTCCTGTCCATGCCATATAAGCGATCGCAACGGGCGTGCGCAAAGCCCCGCTTCGAAACGGTCGAGGACCCATATGACAAAGAATACCCATGACGCCGACGTCGCCTTTATCCGCGCGCTGGCCGAGTTGCTGAATGAAAACGACCTGACGGAATTGCAGGTCAAACGTGACTATGCCGAGGATGACAGCCTGAACGTGCGCGTCTCACGCAAACCGCCGCAGCAGATCCTGTCCGCGCAGCCCGCGATGCAGGCGGCCCCCGCGCACGTGGCATCGCCAGCCCCTGCCGCGGCCCCCGCCAACGAAGACCCGTCGTCCGATCCCGGCGCCGTGACATCGCCCATGGTCGGCACCGTCTACATGCAGCCCGAACCGGGCTCTCCCGCATTCTGTACCGTCGGCGCCAAGGTGGCCGAGGGTGACACGCTTCTGATTGTCGAAGCCATGAAGACCATGAACCACATCCCTGCCCCCCGCGCCGGCACCGTGAAACGCATTCTGGTCGAAGACGGTGCGGCTGTCGAATTTGGCGCGCCACTTGTGATCCTCGAATAAGGGGTCCGGCATGTTCAATAAAATCCTTGTCGCCAACCGCGGTGAAATCGCGTTGCGCGTGATCCGCGCGGCGCGTGAAATGGGCATCGGCAGCGTTGCGGTGCACTCCACCGCCGACAGCGATGCGATGCATGTGCGGATGGCGGACGAATCCGTCTGCATCGGTCCACCCTCGTCGCAGTTGTCGTATCTGTCGATCCCGTCGATCATCGCCGCCTGTGAAATCACAGGCGCCGAAGCGATCCACCCCGGTTATGGATTTCTGTCCGAGAATGCCGGATTCGTGCAGATCATCGAAGACCACGGCCTGACATTCATCGGCCCCACCGCCGAACATATCCGCATCATGGGTGACAAGATCACCGCCAAGGACACCATGAAGGCGCTCGGCGTGCCCTGCGTGCCCGGCTCTGACGGCGGCGTGGCGACACTGGAAGAGGCCAAGCGCCTCGGAGAAGAGATCGGCTATCCCGTCATCATCAAGGCCACGGCCGGTGGCGGCGGCAAGGGCATGAAAGTGGCCAAATCCGCCAAGGACATGGAAAAAGCGTATCAGACAGCGCGCGCCGAAGGGAAATCGAACTTTGGCAACGACGAAGTCTATATCGAGAAATACCTGACCACCCCACGCCACATCGAAATTCAGGTGTTCGGCGATGGCAAGGGCAATGCCGTGCATCTGGGCGAGCGTGACTGCTCGCTCCAGCGCCGTCATCAGAAAGTGTTCGAAGAGGCCCCCGGCCCTTCGATCACCGCATCGGAGCGCGCGCGCATCGGCAAGATCTGCGCCGACGCGGTGGCCGATATCAACTACATCGGTGCGGGCACGATCGAATTCCTGTACGAGAACGGCGAATTCTACTTCATCGAGATGAACACGCGGCTTCAGGTCGAACATCCCGTGACCGAGGCCATATTCGGAGTGGATCTCGTACGCGAACAGATCCGTGTGGCCGAAGGCCTGCCGATGTCGTTCACGCAAGATGAGCTCGAGATCAACGGCCACGCCATCGAAGTCCGCATCAACGCCGAGAAACTGCCGAATTTCGCGCCCTGTCCCGGTAAGATCACGCAATACCACACGCCCGGCGGGCTCGGGGTCCGGATGGATTCCGCGCTCTATGACGGGTATACGATCCCGCCCTACTACGACAGCCTGATCGGCAAGCTGATCGTGCACGGGCGCGACCGCCCCGAGGCGCTGGCACGTCTGAATCGCGCGTTGGGTGAGTTGATTGTGGATGGGGTCGACACGACCGTTCCGCTGTTTCACGCATTGCTGAACGAGGCTGACATCCATTCGGGCGACTACAACATCCACTGGCTGGAACATTGGCTGGAAACGAACCTCGGGGATGCCTGAGGCGAATGGGGGAAATCACGCCGGAACTGCTGCTGCACGGGTATAGCGTCGGCATTTTCCCCATGTCTGAATCGCGCGACGATCCAGAGATATTCTGGGTCGATCCGCGCAGACGTGGCATCCTGCCGCTGGATGGCTTCCACATCTCGCGATCCCTGCGCAAGGCCATGCGGCACAGCACCTGGCGCATCACCGTCGACACCGATTTCGAAGGGGTGGTGGACGGCTGCGCGAACCGCGCTGATACATGGATCAACGACGAGATCCGAGACCTTTATACCGCACTGCATAGGCGCGGTGTGGCGCATTCGCTGGAGGTCTGGGAGGGTGACGCCCTGGTCGGCGGCGTCTACGGCGTGGTGCTGGGTGCCGCGTTTTTCGGGGAAAGCATGTTCTCGCGGCGCACCAATGCTTCAAAGATCGCTCTGGCCTGCCTTGTGGATCGGTTGCGGCAGGGGGGATTTACCCTGTTCGACACGCAGTTCCTGACCTCGCATCTGGCATCACTTGGCGGGATAGAGATCAGCCGTGTGCAATATCACGCGATGCTGGATGACGCCAAGGATCGTGAGGCGTCGTTTCATGCGGCGCCGCCCGCGACCCCTCAGGAAGTGATGCAGCGCATGACCCAGATGTCATAGCGCTGGTGCTCCATCGCGTTCAGCGCGGGCGAAGAGGCGATCATCCAGCCGCTGAATACGACGACGCCCTCCTGCCCCACGTCGGATACTTCGAGAGCGGCATAGGCATCGCCCGCCGGGTTCCCGACCGGATAACGGCATTCGTTGACGTTCACCTGCAGCCGCCCGACGCGCGCGCCTTGTCCGCTGGGCACCGAAATTTCGATCGTTCCGCCCGAGGTCTTGTCCAGCGCGCGCAGGATCGCTCCCTGTCCATTGCTGGTCTGCTGCGCCTGTGCGGCGGCGCCCGCAAAAAACAGCGTCAGGATCAGAAGCTTCCGCATCCGGCTCACTCCGGCGTCCAGGCCTCGTAATCACCACGGTCCGCAGGGTTCTCGCGGCGGATCGACCCCGCAGGCGCATAGGCCAGCATCGTTCCGGTCAGGTTTTCCTGATGCGGCTTTTCCCAGGCCTTGTGAACCAGCGGCTTGTCCGTCGGAGGCTCATCCCAGGTGCGGTGCAACCAGCCATGCCAATCGGGTGAGACGCGCGTGGCCTCGATCTCTCCATTGAAGATCACCCAGCGCTTACTGTCATCGGCATTGCGATAATAGACGTTTCCCTGGTCATCCTCGCCCACTTTTTCGCCCTTGCGCCAGGTGAAAACCTGGGTGTTCAGGGTCTGGCCATTCCACCAGGTCACGGCCTTGAGCAGGTTGTTGAGAAGTCCCATGGATACCTCCGAAAACTGTTGCCCCTGATATGGCCTATCGCAGGCTGAACGTCTAGGGGTCGCGGGCGGGCAGCGCTGCGGTCACTTCGATTTCGATGCGGTATTTCGGGTCGATCAGCCCGCATTCGATCATTGTGGCCGCGGGCGGGCTATCGCCGAAGGTTTCGGCCAGCAGCGGCCAGCAGGGTTCAAACTCGGCGCGATCCGGCAACATGTAGGTGACGCGCACCACATCCCGCAGCCCCACACCCGCCTCCGTTAGCGCGGCATGGATGATGCGCAGCGCATCGCGACACTGCTCCACGACATCGGCCCCCTGCCCCACAGTGCCCGACACGTGTACGAGACCTCCTGCGACCACGGCCCTAGAATAACCGATCTTCTTCTCGAATTCACCGCCCGATGAAATGCGTTTCATATCTGTCCTCTAGATAAAAAAGGCAGACCCGCCGGGCCTGCCTTTCGAATGCCGTGAGGTGCAATCGCATTGCACCTTACCCGGCCGATGCAGGCTCTTTTTCCGCTTCAGCGTGGATCATCAGCGGCTTGGCATCCGATGTGACCGCCTCTTCGTTGACCACCACTTCGCTCACGCTGGTCAGACCCGGCAATTCGAACATCGTATCCAAAAGGATATCTTCGAGGATTGATCGCAGCCCCCGCGCACCTGTCTTGCGCTGGATCGCACGCTTTGCAATGGCGCTAAGTGCGTCATCGGTAAACGTCAGCTGTGTATCTTCCAGCTCGAACAGACGCTGATACTGCTTGACCAGCGCGTTCTTGGGCTGCGTCAGGATCGTGACCAGCGCGTCCTCATCCAGATCTTCGAGAGTCGCGAGAACGGGCAGACGGCCCACGAATTCAGGGATCAGACCAAAGCGCAGCAGATCCTCTGGCTCGAGATCGGTAAAGATCTCACCCACGCCCCGATCGTCGTTGTCACGCACATCCGCACCAAATCCCATGGCCGAACCTTTGCCCCGCGCCGCGATGATCTTGTCCAGACCGGCGAATGCCCCACCGCAAATGAACAGGATATTCGTGGTGTCGACTTGCAGAAATTCCTGCTGGGGATGCTTGCGCCCGCCCTGTGGCGGCACCGAGGCAACGGTGCCCTCCATCAGCTTCAGCAGCGCCTGCTGCACGCCCTCGCCCGACACGTCGCGCGTGATCGACGGGTTCTCGGATTTACGCGTGATCTTGTCGACCTCATCAATGTAGACGATTCCGCGCTGAGCGCGCTCCACATTGTATTCAGAGGACTGGAGCAGCTTGAGAATGATGTTCTCCACATCCTCGCCGACATACCCCGCCTCCGTCAGCGTCGTCGCATCCGCCATGGTAAACGGCACATCCAGAATACGCGCCAGCGTCTGCGCCAGCAGCGTCTTGCCGCAGCCGGTGGGGCCGATCAGCAGGATGTTGGACTTTGCCAACTCGATATCGCCGCCCTTCTGGGCGTGGTTGAGCCGTTTGTAGTGGTTGTGCACCGCCACTGACAGAACCCGCTTGGCCTTCGCCTGCCCGATGACATAGTCATCCAGCACGTCACAGATGTCCTTTGGCGTCGGCACGCCATCGGTTGCCTTCAGGCCGGACGCCTTTGTCTCTTCGCGGATGATATCCATGCACAGTTCAACACATTCGTCGCAGATGAACACGGTAGGACCCGCGATCAGCTTGCGCACCTCGTGTTGGCTCTTGCCGCAGAAGCTGCAGTAGAGGGTATTCTTGCTGTCACCGCTGGATGAATTGGCCATTTGAGCCCTTTCAAATCTGATTCATTGTGGCAGGTGCCCTGTCAGGCGGCCTGCCGAATGGGTCTTTGAGACAAGTCTAAGTCACGCTCACCGGTCCTGCAATCGCGAAAACCGATGGTCATGACCATGTGGCTCACTTATCCTTCTTGTCTTTCTTGCCCTTTGGCGCATCCGGATCATCCGATTTGCCGCGGCTTTCGACGATTTCATCGATCAGCCCCCAATCCTTTGCATCCTGCGGCGACATGAAATTGTCACGCTCCAGCGCCGCCTCGACCGCCTTGAGTGTCTGGCCGGTATGCTTGACGTAAATCTCGTTCAACCGCGTCTTGAGCTTCTGGGTCTCTTGCGCGTGGATCATGATGTCCGTCGCCTGACCCTGATAGCCGCCCGAGGGCTGGTGGACCATCACGCGTGAGTTGGGCAGCGAAAACCGCATCCCCGGCTCGCCGGCCTGCAACAGCAGCGACCCCATCGAGGCGGCCTGCCCGATCACCAGCGTCGAGATCTTGGGGCGGATGTACTGCATCGTGTCGTAGATGGACAGCCCCGATGTCACAACACCGCCGGGGCTGTTGATATACATTGAGATTTCCTTGGACGGGTTTTCGGCCTCAAGGTGCAGCAGCTGGGCGACGATCAGGCTCGACATGCCATCATGAACAGGGCCGCTGAGGAAGATGATACGCTCTTTCAGCAGGCGTGAGAAAATGTCGTATGCCCGTTCTCCCCGGCTGGTCTGTTCGACCACCATGGGGACAAGCGTGTTCATGTATGTGTCAAGGGGATCGTGCATGTGCTCTGCCTCAGATTTGGTTTGCCCGGGACCATACCCGACCAAGCGTTTACACAAGATTAGTCGCGGGGTACGGGAGCTTCAAGGGGGGGCCGCGAGCGCAGGTGACATTAGCGTCGCGCGGCCGTTGATCTGATGCCGCCCGGCCCTAATTGCCAGCCATGACTTTCGATTCGCATCATTTTCCGCCCACCCGCGCCGAAGCCCTGCGGCGGCTTGACGATTTCGTTCCGAAAGCGGGGGTCGATTATGCCCGGAAACGCAACTTCGACCTCGGGGCGGGCGGCCATGTGCACGTGTCGACCCTGTCGCCATATCTGCGGATGAAGATCCTCGACGAGGCCGATGTCTCGGGCGCGGTCCTGTCGCAAATGGACGCGGCGAAGGCGGACAAATTCATCGCCGAGGTCTGGTGGCGGACCTACTGGAAGGGCTGGATGGAGCAGCGCCCGGATGTGTGGTCTTCCTACCGGACCGATCTGGAGCGGTTGCACGACGAGGTCCAGACCCAGTCGGGCCTGCGCCAGCGCTGGGAAGCGGCCTGTCTGGGGGACACGGGCATCGCACCCTTCGACATCTGGGCGCGCGAGCTGGCGACGACCGGCTATCTGCACAACCACGCGCGGATGTGGTTTGCGTCGATCTGGATCTTCACGCTACGACTGCCGTGGCAGCTGGGCGCGGATTTCTTTCTGCGGCACCTTCTGGACGGCGATGCGGCGGTCAACACGCTCAGCTGGCGCTGGGTCGCGGGACTCCAGACACCGGGCAAAACCTATCTTGCGACAGCCGGGAACATCGCCGAATTCACAAGCGGGCGGTTCCGCGATGTGCCCGGGCTGGCGCAAACGGCGGTCCCGGTCGATGCCCCGGCCCTACCGGCGCGCCGCGACATCCCCGTGCCCGCGCCCTACGCCGGGGCACCGGACGACCGCGTGGGCCTGCTGCTGCACAGCGACGACCTGGGCGCGCCGTTCCTCGAAACGCTCGGAATCACGCCGGTCGCCACCGCGTGGCTTGATGCCACCGCAGCACAAAGCCCTTGGCAGATCGCACCGCACGTCCGCGATTTTCGCGCGGCGCTCCTGCGCGACGTGGCCCCCACCGCGCATATCGTTGACGACATGGCGGGCGTCACCGAATGGGCGAGCGCCCATGCGCTTGATCACATTGTCACGCCATATGCCTATGTCGGCCCGGTGCGCAGGGCGCTGCGCAACGCCCGTGACGCGCCCCCGATGAGCGAGATACGCCGACCGCTCGACAGCGCGGCCTTCCCGCGCGCCACCCATGGTTTTTTCAAATTCCGCAAACACATCCCGGAACTGCTGAACCAGTTCGTCCACGGGTGATCTGCTGACCGCCCACGCCTGCGGCCAGCAGATCACCCCGCGATGGCCCAGTCGACCAAGGCTGGAGAAGCACCGCGTTCTACCTATGCGGGATGTTTGAAATCCATTAAACTCGAACCTGAGAAGCGTCATAAATCTGTGACAGAATCGCGTCAAAAGCGACTTGTATTTCATTTGAGCTGGAGCACGCCATGACCCGCAAGGACATCCTCGATGATCCCACCATCGGCAACAAGGCAGAAGCATTCGAGGCGTTTGACGACATCCCGACCAATCCCAACCTGCAACGCACCATCGGCGATGTGATTGCCGCGCGCTATTCGCGGCGCGACATGTTCAAGGGCTCGCTTGCGGTCACGGCAACCACCGCCTTGTTCGGAACCGCCGCGATGCTTGCCCCCCGGCAGGCCGCGGCCCAAGGCACGTCGCGCTATAACTTCACCGAGCTGGAGTGGGGCAATGACACGATGCACCACGTCGCCGAAGGCTATGACGCGCAGATCCTGCTGCGCTGGGGCGACCCGATCACTGCTGATGCGCCCGAATTCGACGTGATGAACCAGACGGCGGCCGCGCAGCTGAAACAGTTCGGCTACAACAACGACTACGTCGGATTTACCGCGCTGAACGATGCGGGCACGCGCGGGTTGTTGTGTGTCAATCACGAATACACCAACGAAGAGGTGATGTTTCCCGGTCTTGGCCGTCAGGACCGCGCGGACTTTGCCGGGATGACGCCAGAGCTGATCGACATCGAAATGGCGGCCCACGGCGGCAGCGTCGTCGAGATCGAGAAAGAGACGACCGGCCAGTGGCGCGTCGACCGCAGCAGCGCCCTCAAC
>JBFFQZ010000081.1:0-10315 GCA_041573235.1 Sulfitobacter sp.
GAAGGGCATCGTCCGGCGCATCGTCAATCACGGCAAGATCCCCACCGACACCGCCGATGCGCGCTATGGCGTGGTGATCGTGGGCGCCGGAGCGGGAGGCATCGCCGTTGCCGCCAGCCTGAAGGCGCGTGAGCCGGACCTTGAAATCGCGATCATAGATCCCGCCGATGTCCACTATTACCAACCCGGCTGGACCTTGGTGGGGGCCGGTACATTCGAGCCACGCAAGACCGCGCGCACGATGGGGTCGCTGATTCCCGAGGGCGTCCACTGGATCAAAGCAGCTGTGGCGGCATTTGAGCCGGACAAGGACGCGGTCATCCTGGATGGCTGTCGGATCGTGAAATACGAACGGCTGATCGTCTGCCCCGGCCTCAAGCTGGACTGGGACAAGATCGAAGGGCTGGTCGATACGCTGGGCAGGAATGGCGTCACGTCGAATTACCGATATGATCTGGCGCCCTACACCTGGGAACTGGTGAAGGGCCTCAGGAAGGGCCGCGCGATCTTTACCCAGCCGCCGATGCCGATCAAATGCGCCGGTGCGCCGCAAAAGACCATGTACCTGTCGGCCGATGCCTGGCTTCGGCGTGGCGTGCTCAAAGATATCGACATCCACTTTGCCAACGCCGGTGGGGTCCTGTTCGGGGTAAAGGACTATGTTCCCGCCCTGATGGAATACGTCCGGAAATACAGCGCGACACTGGATTTCTTTCACGACCTCGTCGCCGTGGATGGCCCGGCGAAAAAGGCATGGTTCGACGTGTCAAAACCGGACACGAAGGTCGAGCGGGTCGAGATGGATTTCGACATGTTGCACGTCTGTCCGCCCCAGACCGCACCGGATTTCATCCGCGTATCACCTCTGGCGGATGCGGCGGGCTGGGTTGACGTGGATCAGATGACGCTGCGCCACAAGAGCTATGACAACATCTGGTCGCTGGGCGATGTGATGAACGCGCCAAACGCCAAAACGGCCACCGCCGCCCGTGTGCAGGCCCCGGTCGTCGCGGAAAACGTGATCGCGGACATACGGGGAAAGTCGCCGGTGGCCCGATACAACGGCTATAGCTCCTGCCCGCTGACCGTCGAGCGGGGCAAGATCGTTCTGGCCGAATTCGGCTATGGCGGCGCGCTGCTGCCCAGCTTTCCCAAGGCGCTTATCGACGGCACCAGACCGACGCGCGCGGCCTGGTTGCTCGAGGAAAAGATCCTGCCGCCCGTCTATTGGCAGGGGATGCTGAAGGGCCGTGAATGGATGGCCAAGCCCGAAAAAATCCGCGTGGAATAAGAAACGCCTGTGCCCTGGCTCCCGCCGGGGCGGGCACAACCAACCAGAGACTTGCATGAAAATCACACTCGCACGTTACCTGCCGATTCTGTCCTGGGGTCGGGAGTATGACCGCTTTGCCCTGTCCAGCGATCTGGTCGCCGCATTGATCGTCACGATTATGCTGATTCCGCAATCGCTGGCCTATGCGCTGCTGGCGGGTCTGCCGCCCGAAGCCGGGCTTTATGCCTCGATCGCGCCGATCATGCTTTATGCCGTCTTCGGCACCAGCCGCGCGCTGGCGGTTGGCCCGGTGGCGGTCGTGTCGCTGATGACGGCCGCCGCGCTCAGCAATATCGTCGAGCAGGGCACGATGGGATACGCGCTCGCCGCGCTGTCGCTGGCCGCGCTGTCTGGTGTGATCCTGCTGGCCATGGGGCTGTTCAGGCTGGGTTTTCTGGCGAATTTCCTGTCTCATCCGGTCATTGCGGGGTTCATCACCGCCTCCGGCATCATCATCGCGGCCAGCCAGCTCAAGCATATCCTGGGCATTGACGCCCAGGGGCACAACCTTCTCGAACTTGGGATATCCCTGGCGCGGCACGTGCCGGACAGCAATTTGATAACAGCCACGATCGGCATTCTTGCGACCGGATTCCTGTTCTGGGTGCGCAAGGGGCTGAAGCCCCTGTTGCAGCGTCTGGGACTGGGCGAGACGCTGACCGGCGCGTTGGTCAAGACCGGCCCGGTCGCCGTGGTGGTGGTGACGACGCTTGCGGTCTGGCTTCTGGGTCTGGCGGAGCGGGGCGTCAAGATCGTAGGCGACGTGCCTCAGAGCCTGCCACCCCTGACCCTGCCCTCCTTTTCGCCGGAGCTGTTGGGCCAGCTGTTGCTGCCCGCGGTGCTGATTTCGATCATCGGTTTCGTTGAATCCATTTCTGTCGCGCAGACGCTTGCCGCGAAGAAGCGCCAGCGCATCGACCCCGATCAGGAGCTTGTCGGGCTTGGTGCCGCCAACATCGGCGCATCGCTGACGGGGGGCTTTCCGGTGACCGGCGGATTTTCCCGGTCCGTCGTCAATTTCGATGCGGGCGCGGAAACGCCTGCGGCGGGCGCTTTCACCGCGGTCGGACTGGCCATCGCCGCTGTGTCCCTGACGCCGCTGATCTATTTTCTGCCCAAGGCAACGCTCGCCGCGACGATCATCGTTGCCGTCCTGAGCCTTGTGGATTTCTCTATCCTCAAACGCAGCTGGAACTATGCGAAATCCGATTTCGCGGCCGTACTGACGACCATGCTGCTGACGCTCGCGTTCGGCGTGGAGGCGGGCGTGTCGGCGGGTGTCGCGCTGTCGGTGCTGCTGCATCTTTACAAGTCGTCCAAACCGCACATCGCGGAAGTCGGGCGCATCCCCGGCACCGAGCATTTCCGCAACATCCTGCGCCATAACGTGATCACCGATCCGGCGACCGTGACCCTGCGCGTGGACGAAAGCCTCTATTTCGCGAACGCCCGGTATCTTGAGGACAAGATCCAGAACCGGGTCGCGGCGGACCCGAACATCCGGAACGTGATCCTGCAATGCTCGGCGATCAATGAAATCGACTTCAGCGCGTTGGAGTCGCTTGAGATGATCAACGAACGTTTGCGCGAGATGGGCGTCAAACTTCATCTGTCCGAAGTGAAAGGACCGGTCATGGACCGCCTTGAGAAGCAACATTTTCTGGATGATCTGACGGGCGAAGTGTTCCTGTCCCAGTTCGAGGCCGCGCAAAAGACAATGGAGACGGAGGCGCAGGCCACGGCCTGACGCGATGGTCGAGACACCGTCAAACGGGCCGCGATTCGGGTGCTGCCACCTTGCCCCGGCACGGACAATCATTCATATTCGGATAGTAGAATTCATTGGAGGCCAAGATGACCATTTCGAGACGCGGATTTCTGACCGGCGGGGCCGGACTCACGGTTGGCGCCGCCTTGGGGTTGCCTCCTACTCTGGGGCACACGCAGATCAGCCTGGGTGATGTTCAGCTGGATGTGGTCAGCGATGGCTCGCTGACGCTGCCGGGCAGTTTCATCTTTGATCCGATGCCCAAGGATGCGCTGGCCCCGATCTTGCAGAAATATGACCTGTCCCAAGACGTCCTGACGCCGCCGTGCAATGTGACCCTGATGCGGACCGGCGACAGGACCGTGCTGTTCGATGTGGGGTCCGGGCCCGATTTCGCCCCCAATGCCGGTATCCTTCTGGACTCGCTCGATGCCCTTGGCGTCGCCCCCGAGGATGTTACCGATGTCGTTTTCACCCATGCGCATCCCGATCACCTTTGGGGCGTTCTGGACGATTTTGACGATCCGCTGTTCAGTGAAGCGACCTATATGATTGGCAAGGCGGAATGGGACTACTGGATGGATCCCGCCACGGTCGATACCATAGGAGAGGCGCGCGCGTCCTTCGCGGTCGGCGCACAGCGCAGGCTGGCGATGATCGAAGACGCCATCAGCTTCTTCAACGATGGCGACGAGATCCTGCCGGGGGTCGCCGCCCGCGCGACGCTGGGGCACACGCCCGGCCACATGTCGCTCGAAGTGAGAAACGGCAGCGAGTCGGTGATGATCCTTGGCGATTGCATCGGCAACCATCACGTCGCTTTCGAAAAACCCGAGTGGCCTTCTGGATCGGATCACGATTTTGAGACCGCCGCGCGGACGCGGGTCGGGCTGATGGACCAGCTGTCCCATGAAAAGATGCGGGTGATCGGGTATCATCTGCTGGGCAACGGCGTGGGATACGTTGACAAGACCGCCCAGGGTTATGCGTTCGTGCCGCAGGTGTCGGAATGAGAGGTCTCGCGCTTCTGTTCGCGCTCGCGGCACTTCCCGCGGTGGCCAGCGAAGACATTCCGGATCAGTATCCTGCCTCGCTGCTCTATTCGAAACCGGTCGAGTTCATCCCCGGCGTCTTTACCGCCATCGGGGCCACCGCGCCGCCCACCTATGAGAACGCGGGCCACAACAACAACCTGAGCTTCATCATCACGGATGAAGGCGTCGTCGTCATCAACGCCGGCGCGTCCTACAAGCTGGCCGAGGCATTGCATGCCGAAATCAAGGCGGTGACGGACCAGCCCGTCAAGCTTGTCCTGAATGAGAACGGTCAGGGGCACGCGATGCTGGGCAATTCCTATTGGGCCGACCAGGGGGTCAGGATCGTCGCACATGCGGATGCGGCAGCTGCGTTCGAAGCCACCGGCGGGCAATCCCTGCGCGCCGCACAGGCCCGCGTCAAGGAACGTGCCGACGACACCCGATTGGCCCCGCCGACCGAGACCTTTGACGACAGCTATATCGTCGAACTGGGCGGCACCCGGATCGAAGCGCGCTATCTCGGCCCTGCCCACAGCCCCGGTGACATCGTGGTCTGGCTGCCGCAAAAGGGGTTGGTGATTTCAGGCGACATGGCCTTTCACGAACGGCTGCTGCCGATTTTCGAATATACAATGTCGGCGGATTGGATCGAAACATGGGACACCGCGTTCGAGCCTCTGGGCGCGACCTATGTCATTCCCGGCCACGGCCATCCGACCAACATGGACCAGGTGCGCCGCTATACGCGCGATTACCTTGTCTATCTGCGCGAACAGGTCGGTACGCTTCTGGACGAGGGCGGTGATCTGGCCGAGGCGTATTACGTCGATCAAAGCCCCTATGCGCATCTCGATGCGTTTGAAGAGCTGGCGACAAAGAACGCGGGCCGTGTGTACGAGCAGATGGAGTTCGAATAGGATCAGTCCGGGGCGGTCCCGCTCGGGAAACCGCCCCTGGCACGGCCCATCATCGGACCCGCGTCACGGATTACTGCGCAGCGAGGGGCCTGCGTGCCAGTTGGCATTGCGTCCAAAGCGAGCCCAGGGCGGCGACCAGATGATCGATATCTGCTTCTGAATGGACCGGCGAGGGCGTGATGCGCAGCCGCTCGGTGCCCTTGGGGACCGTCGGATAGTTGATCGGCTGAATGTAGATGCCAAAGTCTTTCAGCAGCACGTCAGAGATATATTTGCATTTCACCGGATCCCCGACCATCACGGGAATGATATGGCTTGGGTTCGGCTCATGCGGAATGCCCAGATCGTCAAGCCGTGTGCGCACATGGGCGACCTTTTGCTGGTGCTGCATACGCTCGGTGTTGCTTTCTTTCAGATGACGGATCGACGCCGTCGCACCTGCGGCCACGGCCGGCGGCAGCGCGGTGGTAAAGATGAACCCGCTGGCGAAACTGCGCACGAAATCGCAGAGCTCGGCCGAGGCGGCGATATATCCGCCCATCACGCCAAAGGCCTTGCCCAGCGTGCCCTCGATCACCGTCAGACGGTGCATCAGCCCTTCGCGTTCGGCAATCCCGCCGCCGCGCGAACCATAAAGCCCGACCGCATGCACCTCGTCGAGATAGGTCATCGCGTTATACTTGTCAGCCAGATCGCAGATCTCGGCAATCGGGGCGATGTCGCCATCCATTGAATACACGCTCTCGAACGCGATCAGCTTGGGGCGGTCCAGCGGCAGCGCCGCAAGCTTGGCCTCGAGATCGGTCAGATCGTTATGCGCCCAGATCATCCGCTCAGCCTTTGAGTGGCGAATGCCTTCGATCATCGACGCGTGGTTCAGGGCGTCCGACAGCACGACGCAGCCGGGAATCTTTCCCGCCAGCGTGCTGAGCGCGGCCCAGTTCGACACGTAGCCGGAGGTGAAAAGCAACGCCGCCTCCTTGCCGTGCAGATCCGCCAGCTCGGCTTCGAGCAGGACATGATCGTGGGTTGTGCCCGAAATATTCCGCGTCCCTCCTGCCCCGGCCCCGCAACGATCAAGCGCTTCGTGCATAGCGCTCAGAACCTTGTGGTTCTGACCCATGCCGAGATAGTCGTTCGAGCACCAGATGGTCACATCCGCAGCATCGCCGCGCCGGGACGTCGCCTGCGGGAAAGACCCGCAGTGACGTTCCAGATCCGTGAACGTGCGATAGTTGCCCTGATCGCGCAGATCGTCCAGCGCGCCTTTGAAGAAAGACTGGTAATTCATTATTCCCCCACTGCTTCCCGTACAATTTCGTCAAGAAGCGCCTGTACTTCCTGCATCGGTCCCTCCGGGTAGTTGCGATACCCGACCATGACCTCACCTTTGCGATCGGCCACGAATATCCCGTAGGGACAATGCGCGATGTTCATCGGGTCCGCTTCCATGACCTTTCTGGACAGGACCGCAGAGCAGAACATGAAGATATCCGCCGCTTCGAAAATCCGGGCGTCACTACCGACATCCGCAGCCGTCCGGTTAAGCATCTCACCCGTGTGGCTGACATAGTCGATGACCAGACCCTTGCCGATGATCGCGCTTTCAACGCTGAATGCTGCATCCTCGAAACTGCCGTCAAACTCATAGACCGTCGACAGGCCATCTGCACACGCAAGCCCGACGCCAAGAACGCTCAAGATACTGCCTAATAGAAGTGATTTCATGATCGTTTCCTCCATAAAGACCGCAAGCATGCGGATGCCCCAGATCCCCGCCTTGATCCCGATCAAGGCAGGCCGACTTTTCCCGCCTCCATCATGTCGCGCCAGCTCTCCTCAGCGCACCCCAAAGGGCGAGCCCCGCGGCAAGTCTGCCGACAGGGCTCTGGGAGGATCGTGCGACGGCGGTCACGGCCTATTCCCCGAACGATTTCAGGTATTCGACAACCGCCGCCTGATCTTCTTCCTTGCGCAGGCCGGAAAAGGACATCTTCGTCCCTTTCAGGTAGTCTCTTGGCTTGGCCAGGAAGGACGCCAGTTCCGCCTCGGTCCAGACAAGCCCGCCTTCGGCGGCCTTCGTCAGGGCCTTGGAATATTTGAACCCGTCCACAGCCCCGGCGGCTTTGCCGACGATCCCGGTCAGGATCGGACCCGAGCGGTTCTTGGCGCCCTCGCCCAGTTGGTGGCAGGATTTGCACTTCTTGAAGACCTTTTCGCCCTCGGCGGCCAGTTCTGCGTCGAAGGCAGCCTCGACGGCTTCGGGCTCGGCCGGGGTTTCAGTCGTGGCTTCGACTGCCTCGGCGCCTTCCACATCAGGCGTCACATCCAGCACCATGGCGCGCATGGTGACTTTCACCTCGTCCTTGCAGTCCTGCATGCAGGGCTCGCCGGACCATTGTGGATATTCAGTCTCGGCACGGTCATCGACGAAAAAGCCGCCCGCATTGGGCATCTCGACGTCCAGGAATGTCTCATTCGACAGCACGAAATCATCCTCGATCAGGTAGTTCGAATAGAGGATGTAGGCCACGATCGCATAGACTTCGTCATCGGTCAGCGATCCTGCATTGCCGTAGGGCATTGACCGCTTGATATAGTCAAAGGTCGTGGACAGGTAGGGCCAGTAGGAGCCGACGGTCTTGAGCGGGTCATCGTGGTCAAGCGTGTCTTCACCGCCCGCCAGCTTTGGCCAGTTGTCGATTCCCTCGGCAAAGTCGCCGTGGCATGCGGCGCATTTCTCGGCAAAGATACCTTCACCGATCAGCGCATCGCCCGACCCCACCGGCAGACCCGTGCCATCGGGACGTACATCCCAATCCCAGGCGGCAATCTCTTCCGGCAACGCGGGGCGGCCAAGACCCAATTTCTCGGCGAACGCGGGACCGCTGATCACCGAAACGCTGGCGGCCAGCACTACGGCTTTAAGAAACCTCGACATTTTCAGCCTCCCCGTTCGAGCGCACCAGCCATGTCTGGATGCAGTTGTTGTGATAGATCGAGTTCAGCCCCCGCACTTCGCGCAACTGCGCCTTGGTGGGCTGCACATATCCCGTGTCGTCCATCGCGCGCGACTGCAGCATCATCTCTTCGCCGTCCCAGTCCGTGTCGAGATAGAACCGCGTCAGGGCCATTTTCTCACCCGGTTTGGCAAGCCGCGCGGTTTCCCACGTGATCCCGCCATCCTTGGAGACATCCACGCGGGTGATTGCACCGCGCCCGGACCATGCCAGCCCGGTGATCACCAGCGGGCCCTTGCCGTGGGCGATGGGGGCCTGTGGGCTGGGGCTGGTGACGACCGATTTCGCGTCCATCGCCCAGGTCCACTTCCGGCTGGTCCCGTCTTCGAGAGTGTCGGTGTATTTGCTGGTTTCCTCACGGCTTTCGACGGGACCGTCGGTCACCTCTATCCTGCGGATCCATTTGACCCACATGTTACCTTCCCAGCCGGGAACGACGAGGCGCACTGGATACCCATGCTCTTTACGCAAAGCCTCGCCGTTTGCCTTGAAGGCCACGAGCACATCATCGAGCGCTTTTTCCATCGGAATGGACCGCCCGTTGGAGGAGGCATCCGCCCCCTCGACAAAAACCCATTTATCCTTGAGATCCCCTGCCGTATCCAGACCGGCCTCTTCCAGCAATGTCCGCAGCGGGACGCCGGTGTATTCCATGTTGTGGATCATGCCGTGGGTGAACTGCGCGCCATTCAGCTGTGCGCCTGCCCACTCCATCCCGGTATTCGCGGCACATTCGCAGAAATACACGTGGTTTTCGCGCGGGAAGCGTTCAAGATCGGCGTAGGTGAACACCAGCGGCGTGTCCACCAGACCGTTGATCATCAACCGGTAGTCTTCTTTCTTCAGCTCGATGGCGCCCGAATGGTGCCGCTCGAACGCGCAGCCCTGCGGCGTGATGGTGCCGTCCAGCGCATGGATCGGCGTGAAGTTGATCGAGCTGATGGCGTCGGCCGTCAGCCACGACACGTTGCGGCGGATCACGTCGCTTTCGAATTCGATGGGCATGCCGTAGGGGGTCGCGTCCACCCCATCGCCCAAGCCCTGCGCCCAGGGCTGGATTTCGGTGATCAGCGGGTCTGCGGACTGCGCCCTGGCAGCCCCGGCGGTCAACGCGCCGGCGCCTGCCGCAGCCGCTCCGCGCAGAAACGCGCGTCTCGAGGGTTTCATCCCGGTATCGTTATCTGACATGTCAGATGCCTCCAATTCTTATGGCCGCGTCACGCGCCGACCACTTTCACACTGTTGTTCGGGTCCAGGGAAATCGGGCCTTGCTTGGCGATGTGGGCTTCGACCACATCCCAGATCTGCGGTCCTTCGGTGTCTTCGTTGACCGATGCCCAGCCCGCGATCTGATAGGATTTGGCCGGGTCGATCGCCTCGCCGGTCTTGAGCAGGGTCATCTCGGTGATGCGGCTGCCCTGTGGCTGGTTGACGTCGATCCGATAACCAAGCCCGCCGACGCGCACCATGTCGCCGCCCTGCTGGTAGTAGGGGTTGGGGTTGAACAGGTTGTCGGCCACGTCTTCAAGCACCACATGCAGGAACTCGCCTGTCATTTCGGTCCTGTAGGCCTGGCCATAGGTCATCGACGTCACGTTCCAGATGTCTTCGCGGGTGATATCCTGATCCGGCAGGATCGACGGGCCCCAGCGCACGCCGGGCGACAGGGCGATGTCCGCCTCGCGCTCTGAAATCAGCGCATCGCAGATCAGATCGTCCCAGGTGCCGTTGAAATTGCCGCGCCGGTACAGCGTTTGTTCCGGTCCGGTGCGCCCGATCACCTCGCTCAGCGCATCGGCATAGGGCGCGCGCTGCGCGTCGATCAGGCTGGACACTTCGGCGTCGGGCGTGATCACGTCCGAGAAAATCGGGATCAGCTTGTGACGGAACCCCATCATCCGGCCGTCGCGCACATCCAGATCAACGCGCGACACGAATTTCCCGTTCGAGCCGGAGGCGACGATGATCGTCTCGCCCACCAGAACCGGCTCGGGCAGCGCGTCGTGGGTATGGCCCGACAGGATCACGTCGATGCCCTTGACGATGCCCGCCATCTGCTTGTCCACGTCAAAGCCGTTATGGCTCAGGCAGACGACCAGTTCGGCACCCGCCGCGCGCACTTCGTCAACCATCTCCTGCATCCGTTCATCGCGGATCCCAAAGGAATACTCGGGGAACATCCAGCCGGGGTTCGCGATGGGCATGTAGGGAAAGGCCTGACCGATCACGGCAACCTTGAC
>JBFFQZ010000082.1:0-10278 GCA_041573235.1 Sulfitobacter sp.
AAAGCCTTCAGTACGTGCTGGACAACCTCGCGGATCTGGTGGTCAAGGAGGTGCACGGCTCGGGCGGCTATGGCATGCTGGTGGGGCCCGCGGCCTCGAAAAAGGAACTCGCGGAGTTCGCGGCCAAGCTCAAGGCGCGGCCCGCGAATTACATCGCGCAGCCGACGCTTGCGCTTTCCACGGTGCCGATCCTGACCGACGCGGGGCTGGCGCCGCGCCACGTGGATCTGAGGCCCTTCGCGCTGGTGTCGTCGCAGGGCGTGAACATCACGCCCGGCGGCCTGACACGGGTGGCGCTGACCGAAGGGTCGCTGGTGGTCAATTCATCCCAGGGCGGCGGGACTAAAGACACTTGGGTATTGGAAGACTGACATGCTGGGAAAAACCGCCGGAGGTCTTTATTGGATGTTTCGCTATCTGGAGCGCGCGGAGAATACCGCACGCCTTCTGGAGGCGGGGTTTCGCATCGCGCTGACCCGTTCGACCGATGCCGAGGCCGAATGGAAGTCGGTGATCGTCACCACGGCAAGCCAGGCCGGTTATGACGCGCGCCATGACGGCTATGACAGCGCGCGGGTAATCGACTGGTTGCTGCGCGATCCAGAAAATCCCAGCTCGGTGCTGTCGGGGGTCCGGACCGCCCGCGAAAACGCCCGCCTGACCCGCACCGCGCTCACTGCCGAAGTCTGGTTTGCCATCAACGACACCCGGATGTTGCTGACCGACCTGCTAAAGGAGCCGGTGGCCGAGACCGACCTGCCCGCCGTTCTGGCCACCATCCGCCAGCAATCGGGGCTGGTGCGCGGCGCGCTCTACGGCACGATGCTGCGCAACGACATCTATGATTTCTGCCGCCTCGGCACGGCGATCGAGC
The DNA here is from genome assembly GCA_041573235.1 of Sulfitobacter sp. GTDB lineage: Bacteria > Pseudomonadota > Alphaproteobacteria > Rhodobacterales > Rhodobacteraceae > Sulfitobacter. The sequence continues at coordinate 875 of JBFFQZ010000082.1, forward strand.
GAATGGACAACACCGCCCGGATCATCGACGTGAAATATTATTCGCTGCTGCCGTCGCCGTCCTTCGTGGGCAGCCGGATGGACAACGTGCAATGGGAAACGGTGCTGAGATCCGTCTCTGCCCACCGCTCGTTCCGCTGGGCGGTCGAAGAGGACTTTACCGCGCCCGCCATCGCCAATTTCCTGATCCTCGACCGCCGCATGCCGCGATCACTGTCGTTCTGCGCCCGCGAGATCAGCGGCAACCTGGCCTATCTCGCCGACGATTACGGCATGCGCATGCCGTCGCATGACCTTGCCGACAAGTTGCAGGCCAGGCTCAAGGATCGTGACATCGCGTCGATCTTCGACGAAGGGCTGCATGAATTCGTGAATGACGTGATGAAAGAGACCGCAAATCTTGCCCGCCAGATCGAGCATGACTACAGGTTCATGGCGTAAATGAAGCTCATCATCGAACATACGACCAACTACGAATACAGCGCGCCGGTGGATTACGCGCTGCAAAAGGTGCGCCTGCGGCCGCTTGTCGGCCCCCTGCAGGATATCGTGGACTGGACCGTGACTGTCAGCGGCGGCGTGATCGAGACCAATTACATCGACCATTACGGGAACCACGTCGATCTGGTCAGCCTGGATCGCGGCGGTCAGGCGCTGTCGATCAAGGCCAGCGGGACGGTGCGGACGCAACCGAGCGCTGGCGTGCTGGGCCGGGTCTATACCCGCGCGCCGCTGTGGCATTTCCTGCAGCCGACCGCGCAGACCGTGCCGGGTCCGGCCATCAGCGCCCTGTCAAAGGTGGTGGCGCAGGCAGGGTCGGTCATCGACGGGCTGCATGCGCTGTCGGCGGCCATCCTTGCGGCGGCCCCCTACCAGAACGGCACCACCCATGTGACGACCTCTGCCGAAGAGGCGCTGACCGGCGCTTCGGGCGTGTGCCAGGATCATGCGCAGATCTTTGTCTCCGCCGCGCGCGCCGCAGGGGTGCCCGCGCGTTATGTCAGCGGCTATCTGATGATGAACGACAGGGTTGATCAGGACGCGACCCATGCCTGGGCCGAGGCCCATGTGGACGGGCTCGGCTGGGTCGGTTTCGACATTTCCAACGGCTATTCACCCGATGACCGCTATGTGCGCATCGCCATCGGCCGCGATGCCCGTGATGCGGCCCCCATCGAAGGATTGCGGATGGGGCCTTCGGATGAGACTTTGATTGTATCTTTACAGGTGCAGCAGTAATCAGAGCTGCATTCAATACCTTTGGTGGAATCGATGACTTATTGCGTTGGCATGCGCCTCGACAAGGGACTTGTGTTCATGTCGGACACCCGCACGAGCGCGGGCGTGGACAATTTCGCGACCAGCCGCAAGATGTTCAGCTGGAGCGTTCCGGGAGAGCGGGCAATAACCGTGATGACCGCGGGCAACCTGGCCACAACGCAGTCGTTGGTGAGCCTGCTCGAGGAACGCTCGAAAGCACCCGAAGACCGCGACCCCAGCATTTTGCGCGTCACGACCATGTTTCAGGTCGCGCGTCTGGTCGGTGCCACCCTCAAGGAGGTCATTGCCGAAAGCTCTCCCGGCGGGCAGACATCCGACGATCAGTTCCGCGCCTCGATTATCGTCGGTGGCCAGATCGCGGGCGGTGCGCCGACAGTTTTCCTGATCTACCCCGAAGGCAACTTCATCGAGATCACCGAGGACACGCCGTTCTTCCAGATCGGCGAGACGAAGTATGGCAAGCCGATCCTCGTGCGGGCCTATGACAGCGCGATGGAGTTCGACGAGGCGGTCAAGCTCTTGCTGGTGTCGTTCGACTCCACGATCAAATCGAACCTTTCCGTGGGTCTGCCCTTTGACATGCAGATTTACGAAACCGGTTCCTTCGACATAAATCGCAGGAAGCGGATCGAACAGGACGATCCGATCTATCAGACGATCGCGTCAGGGTGGGGCGACGCGCTGCGCGAAGCGTTCCAATTGCTGCCAAGCTACAAGTTCTGAACCCACGCGGGCAGGGACCAGCCGCGCACGTCGCAGCAGGTTTTTCATCTCATCCAATGCGTCGGCGCGCCCGATCAGCTTCGCCTTGCGCCTCGGTTTCTTTTTTCAAGATCTGGCGCAGACCCTCCAGCGTCTCGACGGTGGCTTTCGGATCGCGCGCCATCAACCGCGTATACCCCACCACATCCGCAACCGGAACCGTGGCCCATCGTCTTTTCAGACCGGTTTCTGATGCGGCGGTCCCGTCACTGGCAGGCAGGGATGGCCCCCTTGATTTCGCTCTGGTGCGCATGCCCGCCCAATGGGGCCGAGAGGCGAGATGCAACAAAACCCTCATGCACCAACTTCGTCACGACACCTGATTTTTCCAAAGGGGCGACCCAAAAGGTGTTATTTCCAACGTTGTCAGCCTGTTTGGTGAGGTGAATATCAGCCCATCTGTTTGTGAGTTCTCGACATCACCTGGTTTCTGTCCGGAGTGAAAGGGCCGCATGGACGCATCGCCTCGCAAGGACTAGACTGACACAGGCGACGGCACATGCCGTGCGCCCCGGAGGATTCGATGAAACTGATTGCATTGCCCCGCAAAAATTATCTTGCCACGCTGATCGCAGCACTTGTGTTTGGCCTGCTGCTGGTTGGCGCGCAGGACGCCCGTGCCGCGTCGATCGAGCCGTTCGTGGGCGCCTACGATGGCCACCTGACGTTCGAGGAGGACGGCAAGATCGTCGAGCGCAACATGAGCGTCGAAATCGCTCAGACCAGAAAAGGATTCAACATCAGCTGGGCCTCCGCCATCCGCAGGTCCGATGGCCGGTTCACCGAAAAATCCTATGCCGTCGACTTCATTCCTAGCGGTCGGCCCGGGATCTTTTCCTCGGCGATGAAAAGCAATGTCTTTGGCAAGCAGGTGCCGCTCGATCCCCTGCGCGGAGAGCCGTTCGTCTGGGCGCGCATCGAGGGGGACACGCTGACGCTGTTCTCGCTTTTTATCGACGAGGCCGGAGATTACGAGATGCTCGAGTATCACCGGACACTGGCGGAAGGCGGGCTCGACCTTGATTTCCGCCGGATCCGCGGCGGCGCGCAGGTCCGGTCGATCAGGACATTACTCAAACGGCGCTGACGCCGGGACACCCAACCATGCATGCGCTGCCGGATCGGCCATAGTCTGACCTGACGCCGGAAGATCGTTGGGCACGGGGAGGGTACGCGGATGCACGGGACCACGCGATCCGGCCAATGCCGCGGTGATCCCATCCATGCAAAAACGTAACATTGTCACATCGCGACCGCGACAAATCGTGCACCCGCGCCGACAATTCTCGGGCATCGGTCCAAGATGCCTCGGTCCGGATCTGTCGCGAAGCCATCAGGCGTTATGATCCGGCAGAACCCGCTGTGGATCAGTCGAACGTGCCGGCCACCCGCCCCAGCAGCATGAAGGCCCGTGCGGTGCGGGTATCGGCCAGCGCCGAAATCTCGGCATCCGTCGCAACCTTTTCGAAAGTCGCGAACAGCTTGTCAAAACGGCGCAGAAAATGATGCGCGGCGTCGCGGAATATCGGGTCCTGTTTCATCCGCCCCGAGGTCAGCGCCAGCGAGGATCGGTCGCGGATGCCGCCCAGGGCGGCAATCGGACGGCCCCGCGCGCCCTGGCCGAACTGGCGCCAGATCTCGGGGCGGGCCCGGTCGGGATTCAGATCGTCCATGTAAATGCCATCCTGGCTCAGCAGCGTCAGAACGTCTTGCGCCGCCTGAATGAGCTGTGCCGTGTTGCGGTCCTTCATCGCCCTGCGCAGGGCGGCAAATCCGCCCTCGTCCTCGGCCGTCTCGGGAAAGTTCAACGCGCGGATCAGGTCATCGCCTTCGACGGGTGTCGACATGTCGCTGGTCTGGGTGCCAAGGGCCAGCGTGGGTTGGTCCTCAACCGGGGCCGCGACCGGGGCAGGGGGCCGGGCGCGCGTGGGCTCGTCGCGGCGGGTCGAAAACGTCGCAAGCGCGGTTTCCGTCTTGCGCGCGGCGGCGGCAATCTCGTCGAGCTTGCGGCTGACCGATGGTTCGGCACCCAGCTTGCCGCTATGCAGCTGCGAAATATAGGCTTGCCGGATCGCGTCGATGGCCGCCTGCAACCGCTGGCTTTCTTCGCGCATGACGCGGCTGGCGCGGGCCGCGATGGCCGCGACCCAGATCATCGCCACCGGCATGAAGACCGCAAGCATCGTCATCACGAAGCGCAGGCCGACCTCGCCAGCGGGCGCAGGTTCGGGTGCGAAGGCGATGAAAAACACCGCCGCGCCCAGCAGCCACAGCGCCGACAGCGTCACCGCAGCGACCTCAATCCCCGAGATGCCAGGGGGTCTGGCCCTGTCATAGATGCCCAGCGGCGTGGGTTTCGCCGCCGTTGCCTTGGGGCGTGAAGTGTCCTGCGTTTCGGTCATGGGGCGCTCCGGTCAAGCGTAGACGATCTTGAGAACCTCATAGGATTTCTCACCCCCCGGTGTGCGCACTTCGACGCTGTCGCCCTCTTCCTTCCCGATCAGCGCGCGCGCGATGGGGGATTTGATGTTCAGAAGCCCCGCTTCGATCTTGGCCTCGTATTCGCCGACGATCTGATAGGTTTTCTCTTCTTCCGTGTCTTCATCGACAAGCGTCACACGGGCCCCGAACTTGATCGGCCCGGACAGCTTCGCGGGATCTATGACCTCGGCAAGCGAAATCGCGCCTTCCAGTTCCTTGATCCGCCCCTCGATGAACGACTGTTTTTCCTTGGCCGAATGGTATTCGGCGTTCTCGGACAGGTCGCCATGCTCGCGCGCTTCGGCGATCGCCTTGATGATGGCGGGGCGATCGATGCTCTTGAGGTGCTTGAGCTCGGTTTCAAGCGCCGTGTGACCGGCGCGAGTCATTGGGATCTTTTCCATAACATCTGTGTCCGTGAACTAAGGCGCGCCCCGAAGGGCCTTCGGGGCGCGTATTTGCGTTGGCTTTTACCTGACCCAATCCGCTGCGGAAATGCAAGTGATTATGGAGCGTGGGAACGGCGGTGTTTTGCCTGACCGTATCGCGTGGCTTTGCCTGCGGCGCCGATCGACCTGCGCGACGTGCAGAGGGACCATGCTATCTGCCGGGTGCAGCGGGTCGCGCAACGTGACGGCCAGACCCTTCGCGCTCTGCCCAAGGGCCACCCGGCGCCAGCGGCATCGACGCGCATCGCTGAAATCCTGGGCACATTGCCCCCGGCCATGACTCTTTTAACGTCCCGTCGCGATTGCAATGCCCGCAGCGGTTCGCTACCTCCATGCAAACGGTTTTTAACACGAAGGGAGCGCCCGGTATGGCCGAGATTGAACGCGAAGCGATGGAGTATGACGTTGTAATCGTGGGGGCGGGCCCCGCGGGCCTGTCTGCGGCCATCCGTCTGACGCAGCTCGACCCGGATTGCAGCGTGGTCGTGCTCGAGAAAGGATCGGAAGTGGGTGCGCACATCCTGTCCGGTGCGGTGCTGGATCCTTCGGGCCTTGATGCGCTGATCCCGGATTGGAAGGAAAAAGGCGCGCCGCTGAACGTGCCGGTGACCGAAGACCACTTCTATGCGCTGGGCGAAGCGGGCCAGATACGCATCCCAAACTGGCCGATGCCCGGCCTGATGAGCAACCACGGCAACTATATCGTGTCGATGGGCAATGTCTGCCGCTGGATGGCTGAGCAGGCCGAGGCACTGGGCGTCGAGATATTTCCGGGTATGGCTTGTTCGGAGCTGGTCTATGGCGACAACGGCGAGGTCAAGGGCGTCGTGGCCGGCGTCTTCGGGCTCGAGGCGGATGGCAGCTATGGCCCGGACACCGAGCCGGGGATGGAACTGCACGGCAAATACGTCTTCCTCGGCGAAGGCGTGCGTGGGTCGCTCTCCAAGCAGGTGATCGAGAAATATGCGCTCGACGAGGGCAAGGAGCCGCAGAAATACGGTCTCGGCATGAAGGAAATCTGGGAAATCGACCCCGCCAAGCACCGCGAAGGGTCTGTGACCCACACGATGGGCTGGCCGCTGGGCAAGAAGGCGGGCGGTGGTTCGTTCATCTATCACCTTGAAAACAATCAGGTCTACGTCGGGTTTGTCGTGCACCTCGGTTACAAGAACCCGCATGTCTTCCCCTACATGGAATTCCAGCAGTTCAAACATCACCCCATGGTGGCCGAGCTGCTGAAGGGCGGCAAGCGCGTGGCCTACGGCGCCCGCGCCATCACCGAGGGCGGCTATCAGGCGATGCCCAAGATGGTGGCGCCCGGTGTCGCACTGCTGGGATGTTCGGTGGGCATGGTCAACGTGCCGCGCATCAACGGCAACCACAACGCGAAGCTGTCCGGCAAGGCGGCGGCCGAAGCGGCCTACGCCGCGATCAAGGCAGGCCGCGCGGGCGACGAGCTGCCCGACTATGAAAAGGACGTGCGCGAAGGCGCCATCGGCCAGGACCTGTGGAAGGTCCGTAACGTCAAGCCGCTGTGGTCGAAGCTCGGCCTGACCGCGTCGCTGGCCATAGGTGGCTTCGACATGTGGTGCAATTCGCTGTTGAGCTTTTCGCCGCTGGGCACCATGCGCCACGGCAAATCCGACGCTGCGGCCACGGAACCTGCGGCAAAGCACGAAAAGATCGACTATCCCAAACCGGACGGCAAGCTCAGCTTTGACCGGCTGACCAACGTGGCGTTCTCCTTCACCAACCACGAGGAAAGCCAGCCCGCGCACCTGAAGCTCAAGGATGCGTCGGTCCCGGTTGCGGTCAACCTCAAGGAATACGCAGGCCCCTCGGCACGCTATTGCCCGGCAGGCGTCTACGAGTTCGTCGAGGAAGAGGGCAAGGACCCCCGCTTTGTCATCAACTTCCAGAACTGTGTCCACTGCAAGACCTGCGACATCAAGGATCCGAGCCAGAACATCGTCTGGACCACGCCGCAGGGCGGTGACGGGCCGAACTACCCGAACATGTGATCAAATATAGCAACCCTCCGCTCATCCGGGCGGGGGGCTGCCATTGCGCGCACCTGCAAACCTGATAGCCTGCTGCAAAAGACAGAGGCTGAGCATATGCGTTTCATTTTGACATCCGTAGCGGCGCTGGCGATTGGCGTGTCGGCCGTTCTGACCGCGCCGGTTCAGGCCGAATCCCTTGCGGGCTCATACCTCGCCGGGCGCAGCGCTGCGTCCAACAATGATTTCGAAACCGCGGCGCGATATTATGCGACCGCGCTGGCCGGAGATCCGGGCAATCCCGAATTGATGGAAAACGCGGCGCAGGCCTATCTGGCGCTGGGCAACGTCAAACAGGCACTCCCACTGGGCAAGGCGATCGTCCAGATGGGCCACAGCAGCCAGGCCGCGCGAATGGTCATCGCGGCCGGGCTGGTGGATCAGGGCGACTATGCCGCGCTGGCCGCGCGCGAGATCCTGCAGGACGGCATCAGCCCCTGGCTGGATGGCCTTGTGCGGGCGTGGGCGCTGATTGGCACCGATGACGTGGCCGGTGCGATGGCGCAATTCGATGCGATCTCGAAAGAGGCGGGGATGCAGGCGATCGTCAGCTATCACCGCGCGCTGGCCCATGCGACCGTGGGGCAGTACGAACAGGCTGCGGCATTGTTCGACGGCGGCCTTCCCGGCACCACGGCACGCACGCGGCGCGGTGTCACCGCACATGTCGAAATCCTGTCGCAGTTGGGCCGCAACGACGATGCGCTCAAGGCGCTGCGCGACAGCTTCGGAGACTCCACCGATCCCGAGCTTGATGGCATGATCGCGACGCTCAAGGCGGGCGATACGCTGCCCTTCACCCAGTCGCCCACCGCGCGGGCAGGCGTGGCCGAAGTGTTTTATACCTTCGCGGCGCTCCTGCGCGCCGAGCAGGCCAACAGCTACTACACGCTGCTCTATGCCCGCATTGCCCGCTATCTGCGCCCCGACCACCTGGACGCGCTGCTGCTGTCGGCGGACCTGCTTGAAACGCTGGGCCAGTACAAGCTGGCGATCGCCGAATACCGTAACGTTTCGGCGGACGATCCGGCCTATCACGTGGCCGAACTGGGCCGCGCGGCGGCGCTGCGGCAGCTCGGCAAGGCGGATCAGGCGATCGAGGTGCTGGAACAGCTGGCGCGCAGCCACGGCGACCTCGCGGTCGTGCACTCTACCCTGGGTGACACGTTCCGCGCCCAGGACGAGGACGAGGCCGCCATCGCCGCCTACGACCGCGCGCTGGCGTTGACGCCAGAGGGTGACAACCGCGCGTGGTTCCTGCATTTCTCGCGCGGTATCAGCCATTCGCGCCATGGCGACAGTGCCGCTGCCGAAGCGGACTTCCGCGCCGCCCTCGCCATCAATCCCAACCAGCCGCAGGTCCTGAACTATCTCGGCTACTCGCTGGTGGAAGAGCAGCGCAAGCTGGACGAAGCGCTCGACATGATCGAACGCGCGGTCGCCGCCAGTCCCGAAAGCGGCTACATCGTCGACAGCCTGGGATGGGTCTATTACCGGCTGGGCCGCTACGACGAAGCCGTGGAACAGATGGAGCGGGCGGTCGAGCTGGAGGCGGTCGATCCGGTGGTCAACGACCACCTCGGCGACGTCTATTGGGCCGTCGGTCGCGCGCGCGAGGCGCGGTTCCAGTGGAAACGCGCGCTGTCGTTCATCCGCTTTGGCGAGACCGACACCGAAGCGCAACCCGACCGCATCCGCCGCAAGCTCGAAGTCGGGCTGGACCGGGTGCTGGAGGAAGAAGGTGCCGCGCCGCTGAGGGTCGCCAATGACGACTGAGGCATTTGCCCCGGCAAAGGTCAACCTGACCCTTCATGTGACGGGGCAACGCGCGGATGGATATCATCTGCTCGACAGTATCGTGGTGTTCGCGGATGTAGGTGACAGGCTGTGGTTCGCCGCGGGTACCGCCCTGTCCATCGAGGTCACGGGCCCCTTTGCGGAGGGCGTGCCGACGGACCGCCGCAACCTCGTCTGGCAGGCGGCAGAACTGGCGGGATGGACCGGACATATCACGCTTGAGAAAAACCTCCCCCACGGGGCAGGGATCGGCGGCGGGTCATCGGATGCCGCCGCGGTCCTGCGCAGCTTTGGCGCCACGCAAAGGGCCGTTCAGCTGGGCGCGGACGTGCCGGTGTGCCTGCACCATGGCGCGCAACGGATGCGCGGCATCGGTGAGCGGCTGGATAGGCTGCCGCCCTTGCCCGCGTTCGACATCCTGCTGGTGAACGCAGGCGACACGGTGCCCACCGGGCCGGTGTTCAAGGGTCTGGCCCGCAAGGATAATCCCTCCATGCCCGCCGTCATCCCCGATTTCGCAGGGGCCACAAACACCTCGCAGATGGTGCGGCAGGACGCGGATTTCGCCGCGCCGG
>JBFFQZ010000083.1:0-10191 GCA_041573235.1 Sulfitobacter sp.
CAGCTCCTGGGCCGGGTGAAGACCGTCCAGAACCATGGCGCGGACGACCTGCTGGAGGTACAGCTTGCCGATACCTCCACCACGACATTCCTGCCTTTCACCAAGGCAGCCGTGCCGACGGTGGATCTGAGCGCGGGCCGCCTGATTGCCGATCCACCCGATGGCGTTCTGCCCGACCCCAAGCCCGAACCACAGGGCTGACGTGCGCCGCATCATCTTCCACGCGGGATTTCACAAGACGGGCACGACCAGTCTGCAACAGACGCTGCGGGCCAACCGCCAGGCGCTGAAAGCCGACATGCGGCTGGTGCTGCGCCCCGGAATGACCGCGCTCTGCGAGGCTGCCCGCGGCTTCAGCCGCAGCCGCGAGGACATCGATCTGGGCCTCGTGAAATACGAGGCGGCTCTGCTCGCCGAGCAGCTGGACAAGGAAACTGCCGGGACGATCCTGATCTCCTCCGAAGACCTCGGCGGCCACATGCCGGGCCGGTTCCTCCTGCGCAACTACTGTGCTGCGCCGCACCTGATGCGTGCGCTGACGGTCGCCTTCACCGCCGCCTGCCCCGGTGACGAACTGACGTTCTTTTTCACCACCCGCGCGCCTGCGCCATGGCTGAGCAGCTGCTACGCGCAGCATCTGAAAACGACCCGCATGACCATGAACGAAGACGAGTATGTGAGCCGACTGCGAGAATCCGCCGACTTCGAAACGGTTCTGGACCAGATCAAGGACGAAGTGGGGCGCCACGCGGTGATCGACGCCGCCCTCGAAGAATACACCCAGAGCCCGCTCGGCCCGGCCGATGCGGTGCTCGACCTGATCGGGCTGACGGATCGGCGACGCGCGGCACTGGTCGCGGGACCGGTGGCCAACCAACAACCCTCTGAGCCGCTGAAACACGAACTTCTGGCCCTCAACCGGTCGGATCTGGACACGGCGGCCCTTCGCGCGGCCAAACGTGCGCTGCTGGAGCGCGCGGCCTGATGCCCCGGCGGATCGTCCTGCACGCAGGCTTTCACAAGACCGGCACCTCCAGCGTGCAGGCGGTACTTCGGGCCAACCGAAAGGCGCTGATGCCCGCGCTTGCGATCCGGCTCAAGGGCCAGATGCAAGAGCTGATGCACGCCACCCGCGCCTACGCCACGCTCGGCAGCGACGATGCGCTCGACAAGGTGCGCGCGCGCTTTGACGGGCTGCTGTCCGATCTGCCCGGCATGCCGCGGCGCACGCTGCTTCTCTCCGCCGAAGAGCTGTCGGGCCATATGCCCGGCCGCGGCCCGCTGAAGACATATGACGCCGCGCCGGTGCTGATGTACCTCTATTGGCAGCAGTTGCAGGCGCGCTTTCCCTCCGCTCCGGTCGTGTTCTGCTTTTCGACCCGTGCGCCGGACGACTGGCTGCAATCGGCCTGGGCCGAGCATGTGACCTCTTCGGCGATGACGCTGGATTTCGACGCCTTCCGCGCACGCTATCCCGATGCGTCCGGGCTGGACCGGATCGTGGCGGCCGTGCGAGCACGGGTGCCCGCCGCGGTTCACGACTTCGCGCTCGAGGATTGCGCCCGGTTGCCGCTGGGCCCTGCCGATCCGGTGCTTGACCTGTGCGACATCCCCGCCGATCTGCGCGCCAGGCTGGTGGCCCAGCCACGCCAGAACGTGCGCCGCGACGACGCGGTTCTTGCCGCCTTGCTTGAGGTCAACAGGACCCACAAGGACCCCGAAACGCGCGGTGCCGCAAAACGTGCCATCCTGGCCGAAGGATCCCCGACATGACCACGCCCAACCGCTCCCACGGCAAACAGCGGGTGCAGCCGACGCTGCAACCACGCGAGTTGATGGAGAGCACGCCGAAATACGCTGACGCCTGGCAGGCGCATGTGATCACCCTGTTCCCCGAACTGTTCCCCGGCGTTCTTGGGGCCAGCCTGACGGGCCGCGCGCTGAAGGAAGGGCGTTGGCAATTGCAGGCGCATGACCTGCGCCAGCACGGGCTGACCAGACACCGCAACGTCGATGACACCCCCGCCGGGGGCGGCGCGGGCATGGTGCTGCGCGCCGATGTGGTCGGCCCCGCCATCGAAGCGGTACAGCGCCGCGCACAGGGCCGCTGGCCGATCCTCTACATGTCACCGCGCGGACGACGCTTTGATCAGGCGATGGCACGCGATCTGGCGGCATGCCAGGGGGTGACCATGCTCTGCGGTCGGTTCGAGGGCGTGGACGAGCGGGTGATCGAAGCCTATGGCATCACCGAGGTATCGCTTGGCGATTTCGTGATGACCGGCGGAGAGCTTGCCGCGCAGGCGATGATCGACGCCACCGTGCGCCTGTTGCCCGGTGTGTTGGGAAATGCCGAAAGCGCGGTCGAGGAAAGCCATTCGAACGGGCTGCTGGAGCATCCGCAATACACCAAACCCGCCGAGTGGCAGGGCCGCCAGATCCCGCCGGTCCTGATGTCCGGAAATCACGCCGAAATCGCGAAATGGCGGCGCGAGATGTCGGAAAAGCTGACCCGTGAACGTCGGCCCGATCTTTGGGCCCGCTACAAGGATCGGTCCTGAACGCGCCGCCGGTGATCCAGGCGTGTGCGGCTAAGCCCCCGACTACACCGCAGCAGCGTGCTGTTTCAACGAGGCGTATATCTCGTCCTTGAGGGCCATTCGCCTGCGGCGCAGTTCAGTCGCATGTGCGTCCGAGGTCGGCTCGACATCCGTTTCGACCCTGTGAATCTCGCCGTTCACCTCGTGATACTCTTCGACCATCTTGGCGAAATGGCTGTCGGTCTGGCGCAGCTGCCCGATCTCTTTGACGAAATCGGGAAATTCTTCGGTCAGCGCATGTGGCGTGTGGGACATTAGTGTGTGTTCCTTCGTGTAAGACTAGAGGTTTCGATGTGTTTGCGGGCCGTGATCGTGACGTTGCGACAGCAGGTGCCGCATGCAGGTCAGCCGCGCAGCTTGCGTGCCGCTCGACCGGATCACCGGGAGACAATATCCGAACGGCCTGATGCCCAGGCAGTCCGACCGGGTAACGTGAAGGCATTCGCCCGCCACCCAAGCGGGCCCCGCCGACGTCCGTACCGGCGCGCTCCTAGCTTGCATCCTGCGGCTCCTGAATTGGTTTTCCGACGCTCACCCTAGCCACTGCCAGACACGCCCACCTTGATTTGGATCAACAGCCAGATCTGTGCTTGATCCGCCCGAGGTTCCTGCCTATACCGCGTTCATCCGGAATCGCCTGTCGCGACTCCGGTGCTTTGCGTGTTCCGCGTTGCGGACAAGGCGCACAGCGACAAGGAAAAACGATGCTACCTCCGGCGGGCTGCCCCCTGACACGATCACGGCGCAGACCCGGTAACAGACCGAAGCTCTTGGATCGGCAAAACAACTTCGTGGCATACCACGAGCATCATAGGAGACGCGTCAGATGAACCTGATTGCACAGATCGAGGCGGAACAAGTCGCCGAGCTGGCCAAGGAGATCCCAGATTTCCGCGCCGGCGATACCATCCGGGTTGGCTTCAAGGTCACCGAAGGCACACGCACCCGTGTGCAGAACTACGAAGGCGTATGCATCAGCCGTAAGAACGGCCATGGCATCGCGGGATCCTTCACGGTTCGCAAAATTTCCTTTGGCGAAGGCGTGGAGCGTGTGTTCCCCCTGCATTCGACCAACATCGACAACATCACCGTGGTCCGCCGCGGCCGTGTGCGTCGTGCCAAGCTGTACTACCTGCGCTCGCGTCGCGGAAAATCCGCACGTATCACCGAAAACACCAACTACAAGCCGCTCAAGGGGTAAGTCAGATGAAAGCCGATACACATCCCGAATACCACATGATCAACGTCAAGATGACGGACGGCACAGTGGTGCAGATGAAATCGACATGGGGCAAGGAAGGCGATCAGCTGTCGCTGGACATCGACCCTTCCGTTCACCCCGCGTGGAACGGCGGCACCAGCCGCCTGATGGACACCGGCGGTCGCGTGTCGAAGTTCAAGAACAAATACGCTGGCCTGGGCTTCTGAAGCCACGCCAGCAGATGGTTCGAAAGGCCGCCTTCGGGCGGCCTTTTTTATGGGACGCCGCCAAGGCACCGGGCGGGTGGGCTATGACCTCGCTCATCGTTCACATCGGCATGAGCGTTTCCGCCCCCTTGCGCCGATGGCGCAGCTTTCACTGCCTACGGGCCTGCGCCTGGCCGATCACGCCAGTGACACCCCGAACAGCTGCGAAAAACGTCGCCCGATGGCGGGCCAATCAGCGTCGAACAAGGCGTTCCCCGCTTCCAAATCCCAAGAACCCCACATATAGTGGCGCCAACAAGATCCTGCACAAACGCGGGCATTGTACGAGGGACATTGGGCATGGCGCATATCATCGTCGTTGGGAATGAAAAAGGCGGAGCCGGGAAATCGACCGTGTCGATGCATGTGGCGACCGCGCTCGCACGGATGGGCCATTCGGTCAGCGCGCTTGATCTGGACCTGCGCCAACGGACCTTCGGGCGTTATATCGACAACCGCAAGGCCTTCCTTGCCGAATCCGGGCTCGACCTGCCCAGCCCCCATTGCCATGAACTGCCCGAGATCGACGCCGCGTCGCTGCAACCGGGCGAGAATGTCTATGACCACCGCCTGTCCGCCGCGGTGGCAGAGCTGGAGCCTTTCAACGACTTCATCCTCATAGATTGCCCCGGCTCGCACACCCGGCTGAGCCAGGTGGCCCATTCGCTGGCCGACACCCTGATCACGCCGCTGAACGACAGCTTTGTCGACTTCGATCTTCTGGCGCATATCGACGGCAGCGGAGAAAAGATCACCGGCCCCTCCGTCTATTCCGAAATGGTCTGGAGCGCGCGACAGCTGCGCGCACAGGCGGGCCTGCCTGCCATCGACTGGGTCGTCGTGCGCAACCGCATGGGCGCCCAGCGCATGGTCAACAAGGAAAAGATGGAGCGCGCGATCCAGAACCTGTCGAAACGCATCGGGTTCCGCATCGCGCCCGGCTTCAACGAACGCGTGATCTTCCGCGAGCTGTTCCCGAGGGGGCTGACGCTGCTGGATCTCAAGGACATCGGGGTCAAGCAGCTGAATATCTCGAACATCGCCGCCCGGCAGGAACTGCGTGACCTGATCAAGGCGCTCAAGCTGCCCGGCGTGGACGCGGATTTCTAGACGCGCCGCCCGACCCTCGCGCGCCGCCGCGCGCGCATCAGCACCCAGCCGTTCGACACCAGCAACGCGCACAGCACCACCGTTCCGCCCGCCAGCGTCCAGAGGCCGGGATCTTCGCCCAGCATGGCCCAGACCAGCAGCGGCGCGCAGACGCTTTCCCCCAGCACCAAAAGCGACACTTCGGCGCTGGTGATATAACGTGGCCCCAGCGCAAGGAAAATCGACGACAGCGCAATGAAACACGCGTGCAGTGCCACGAGCGGCACCTGCGCGGGCGACACGCTGAACGGCGCGGCTACCGGCAGGATCAGCAGCGCCACCGCGACATAGGCGATCGGCACCGCCGCAACCATGGATACATGCCTGACCCGCCGCGCCGCCGTCAGCCCCGCCGCGAACATCACGGACACGCTCAGCGCCATCAGATCGCCCTTCAGCGAGGCACCCGCCGTTTCGCCCGAGCCATAGGCGATGATGCTCAGCCCCGCAAAGACCGCGCCGATCGTCAGCACCATGCGGCGCGAAATCGGCTCGCCGAGAAACAACCGGCTGAAAACCATCGCAAAGACCGGCATCGAGGCAATTATGAAAACCACGTTCGCCACGGACGTATGCGCCACCGCCAGCACGAACATCACCCCGCTCAGCCCCGTGCCCGCGCCATAGATCACCCCGGTCCAGCCAGTCTGCAACACCGCGCGGAACGGGGCGCGGCCCTGCCAGACGAGCAGCCCCAGCGCGATCAGCAGCCCACCGTTCAGCAGTCGCCAAAAGGCGATCGTCAGGCCGTCCGCCTCGATCAGCCGGACAAACAGGCTGTCCGGTACGACAAAGAATATGCCCAGCGCGGTCAGCAGAAGGCCTTTGAGATGCGGTGTCATGCGACAACAGGTGACCTGTTTTGCGCGCCGGGTAAAGGCCGCAGCGCTCGACAATGCGGCGTCCGACACTAGGGTGACAGAGGACACCATCGAAGGCCCGGTCATGCACGACATCCTGATCCCGCGCAGCCTGCTCAGCGCACCAGACAGCTTTGGCGGTCGCCGGGAGGGCGAGTGTCAGCGCGGCGCGCTGGTGATCCGCGAAGGCCGCGCGGCGGGCCTGCGCGCGTCCGATGAGCCGACATCGACGCCGTGCATCCTGCTGCCCCGGTTGACCGATCCACACTGCCACCTCGACAAATGCCACACCATCGCCCGGATGGGGCCCGTCGCCGGAGACCTCGCCACCGCGATTGCCGCCCAGAAGGCCGACAAGTCGCATTGGACCGAACGGGACATTCTCACCCGCGCCACGCGCGGCCTCGGAGAGGCACGTGCGGCAGGCACAGGCGCCCTGCGCAGCCACGTGGACTGGGGCGACGACGCCGCGCCGCCGCTCGCCTGGCACGTGCTGCGCGCGCTTGTCGAGGATACACCGGACATCACCGTGCAACTTGCCCCGTTGACGGGGATCGACCGCATGGCCGACGCGGGTTTCGCCAAGGCGGTGGCGCGCGAGGTCGCCCAGGTTGGCGGCGCGCTCGGCGCGCTGGTGCTTGGCCACGCGCAGGTTTACGATGGTTTGCACCACATGATGGCGGCAGCGGCGGACGCCGGCGTGCCATTGGATTTTCACGTGGACGAAAGCCTGGGAAGCTACAACGGCCTCGAAGCGATTGCCGATGCCGCGCTGGCCGCCCGCTTCGAAGGACCGATCCTGTGCGGCCACGCAGTCAGCCTGATGGATCGCGACCCCGACGCCATTGCGCGCATCGCCGACAAGCTGGTCCGCGCCAACGTCGCGATCTGCGCGCTGCCCACCACAAATCTCTACCTGCAGGACCGGCAAAGCGGCACACCGGACCGTCGCGGCCTGACCCGGCTGCGCGAATTGCGGCGCGCAGGCGTGACCGTTCTGATCGGGTCGGACAACGTCGGCGACGCATTTTGCCCGATGGGACAGTTCGATCCGATGGCCGCGCTGCACCTTGCAGCGCTGGCCGCGCATCTGGATCCACCGATGGGCCAATGGCTGCCCATGATCACCACGGACGCCCGCCGCGCCATGGGGCTCGCCACCGGCACGGTGGATGGCGCGCGGGTTGAGGACCTGCTGTGCAGCGGGTCATGCGACCTGACCACTCTGGTCGCGGGCCACGCGGCGCTGACGCCCGCGCCTGTCCCCGGCCCGGATTCGCCGTGACAGGGGCAAATCCGCAACAGCTCGCGCCACGCAAGCCTCCTGCGTCCAAAAATCGGCCGAAACGCGGATCGCGCCCCGCGAGCCACTTCTCCCACCGCTTTGCCGAAACCGACACCGGCCCGCATCCAGATGTCGCCCTGCGACAAGTAGAGCCGAGCCACCCGGAATCGACAGATACAGCCACCGCGATCACAATACCGCGCCGAAATCACGATTTGGCCACTAGGGTTGACGCCACCGGTCATATCGTTGGATCATCGACCCCCAACGGTTTGCCCCCGCGCCCCCAGGCGCAAGGCGCAGGTCACCTCAAGCGGCACAACCCGCAATGACCAACCCGGAAACACGGGTCTTACATGGCTGCGACGCCCACGGCGGACCGCCATTTGTACAACAGAGAGGAAGAACATGACATTCACCACACGCACCGGGAAGCCGCTGCCGCAGTCCATTCTGGACAGCGCCGAAAGCGCCAAGACAGATCCTGTCAACCGCCGCGAGTTCCTGGCGCTCGCCAGCGCATTCGGCGCCACGACGGCAACCGCCTATGCCATGATCGGCATGGCGCCCCCCGCGATGGCCGACGGTCACGGCAACAAGAAGATGGGCGGCACCGTGCGCATGCAGCAGGAAGTCCGCGCGCTCAAGGATCCACGCACCTACGACTGGTCGCAGATCGCCAACTTCTCGCGCGGCTGGCTGGAATACCTCGCGATCTATGAAAACGACGGCACGTTCTCTCCCGCGCTGCTGGAAAGCTGGGAAATCAACGACAACGCCACCGAATACACGCTCAACGTCCGCAAGGGCGTGAAGTGGAACAACGGCGATGACTTTACCGCCGAGGACGTGGCGCGCAACATCACCGGCTGGTGCGACAAGAGCGTCGAGGGCAACTCGATGGCGGGTCGTTTCGCCACGCTGATCGACGCCACCACCGAAAAGGCGATCGAGGGCGCGATCCAGGTCGTCGACAGCCACACCGTCAAGCTGATGCTGCCCGCGTCCGATATCACGCTGATCGCCGGCATGGCGGATTATCCCGCCGCCATCGTGCACAGCTCGTTCAGCGCAGACAGCATGCTCGACAATCCGATCGGCACCGGCCCCTACCTGCCGGAAGTGCTCGAAGTCGGGGTCAAAGGCGTGCTGGTCAAGAACGAAGGCCACACATGGTGGGGCACCGACGTCTATGGCGGCCCCTACATCGACCGCCTGGAATACATCGACTATGGCACCGACCCCTCCGCATGGATCGCGGCGGCGGAAGCCGAGGAAGTCGATGCGTTCTATTCGATGGAAGGTGAATTCATCGACATCATGGGCACCCTGGATGGCTGGGTCGAGCATGAGATCGCCACAGCCGCGACAATCGTGATCCGACCCAACCAGTTGGCCGAAGTCGATGGCAAGCGCCCCTATGAAGACGCGCGTGTGCGCCGCGCCATCGCGATGGCCGTCGACAACAACATCCTGCTTGAACTGGGCTATTCCGGGCGCGGGCTCGTGGCCAGAAACTACCACGTCGGTCCGATGCACCCCGAATTCGCCGATGTGCCACGCATCCCCCACGATCCGGCAGGCGCCAAGGCGCTCATGGAAGAAGCGGGGATGGCCGATTTCGAGCACGAGCTGATGTCGATCGACGACGCCTGGCGCAAAGACACCACCGACGCCGTGGCCGCGCAGCTGCGCGACGCGGGCATCAAGGTCAAGCGGACGATCCTGCCCGGCTCCACCTTCTGGAACGACTGGTCGAAATACCCGTTCAGCTCAACCAACTGGAACCACCGCCCGCTGGGGGTCCAGGTCTGGGCGCTGGCCTATCGCTCGGGCGAGGCCTGGAACGAATTCGGCTGGTCCAACGCCGAATTCGACGAGCTGCTCGCGCAGGCTCTGGCCACGGCAAATACCGAAAAGCGCCGTGCGATCATGGCCAAGGCAGAGCAGCTCATTCTGGATGAAGGCGTCACGATCCAGCCCTACTGGCGCTCGCTCTACAACCACACCAAGGAAGGCCTGACAGGTGCCGCGCACCATATCAGCTTTGAATACCATCCCGCACGGATGGCCTGGACCTGAACCGGTCCGGATAGGCAGACACCAAAGGGCCGCGCCAGTCGCGGCCCTTTTTTCGTATCCCTGGTTCCCGTGGTGAAATCATCCCCGCCCAGACAGGCGGTACTCCGGTCCTAAAGTCCGCAATCGGATCGCGCTCAGACGATCGCCCGGCGCAAGCCGATCAGGCACCATTGTCTGCACGCGCAGGTGCCGGTACAGGCGCCGCCAGCAGCGCGCCAACCTGCGCGCGCACCTCTTTGGGTGCCGCTGCATAGAGCCCTGCAACACGTTGCGTTTCAGCATCATGGGCCGGTGTCTTGGCGATCAGCACCTCGATCGGAACCTCCAGCGCCTGCGCGACCCGTTCCAGCAGCGCGATCGAGATATTCCCCTCCGCCGCCTCAAGCTGCGCAAGATAGCGCGACGACACACCGGAGCGTTCCGAAACGACCCGTCGCGGCAGACCCATCTGTTTGCGCAGATCGCGCACCCTGTGCGCCACGCGTGCGATCAGCGCGGTGCGGCTCTCGTCCAAGGTAAAGGGTCTATTCTTCTCACTCATCGCCAAGCAGATAGCGCGCCATCGGCAGACGCCAAATATCTTTTTGAAAGTCGACATCAACCGTTGAACCAACCGGCGTGATTGCATGAAACGCAGATTTGGCGCGTCAGGCGGGCCAACCGAAACAAAGTGAGGGATGGTGGCGTTACCTGGATTTGAACCAGGGACCTAACGATTATGAGTCGTTCGCTCTAACCAACTGAGCTA
>JBFFQZ010000084.1:0-10024 GCA_041573235.1 Sulfitobacter sp.
GGCGCTTTGATGCGCAGTTGCGCGCGGCGGATCTGGACATCGGCTACAAGGACGACACATGGGTCGAAGCGGTCCTGAACGCCGCGGGCCTGACGGTAATCCAGACGCGCGACATGCCCGCAAACAACCTTGCATTCATTGCCGCAAGGTGATCCCGCGCGGGACATGGCAAAGCGGGTCGGTTGACCGAACCCGCGCATCGCCTACCAGGATACCCGGCCAAGCCCCATGGGCAGGATCCAGGCCAGGCGGCGGTCAGCCCGTTCGCGGCACGCGGGCGCTTGCGACCACAGGCGTGACATCTCATCGCGGGCGCGCCGGGCGATGCAGGCCATGTCACTGTCGAAGCTGGGCAGGTGAAAGACCACAAGCTTGCGGCTTTGGCCAAAGCGCATCTGTGTCACGCTGATCTGCGCGGCGATACGGTCATGGCACAGATCCCATCACAGCTCGGCCACGTCGGGCAGATGACGCAGATTGTCCCAGCGGTCGAGCAGCACGAACGTCACCGCAGCGTCCTGCGGCGCACGTGCGCCCAGCGCCGTGGCAAGCGCATCAGCGCGATCCCCGATGACCGCCACATCCAGCGTGCGCGGCGGCGACACCGCCACGCCGATCCCAAATATCGCCGCGACCGCAAGGGCCGCGATGCCCAGCCTAGCCGTCCATCCGGATCGCCACGTTTTTCGGATCATAGGGGCTGTCCTCGACAATCACGGCGGGCCAGAGCCGATCGAACATCTTGACCTGCAACTGCGTGCCGACTTCTGCCACCTCGGACGCAACATAGCCCATGCCGATCGACTTTCCAAAAGCTACGGAGTAGCCGCCGGAGGTCAGCCGCCCGACCCTCGTGTCGCCTTGATACAGCGCCTCGCGCCCCCAAGGGTCGGCGTCATCGGGACCGTCGATCAAGAGGGTCACGCATTTGGCGCGGATCCCGTGATCAGCCATCGCCTGCTTGCCATGAAAATCCTTGTTCAGATCCACGAACCGCGGCAGATCGGCCTCGAGCGGAGTGGCGTCCCGGCCCAGCTCGTTCCCGAACGCACGATAGGATTTCTCCTGCCGCAACCAGTTCTGCGCCCGTGCCCCGACCAGTTTCATGCCGTGTTTCTCACCGGCTTTTTCAAGCTGGTCGAACAGGTAGTTCTGCATCTCGATGGGATGGTGCAGCTCCCACCCCAGCTCTCCGGTATAGGCCACGCGGATCGCACGCACCGGGCACATGCCCAGCTCGATGTCGCGCTTGGTCAGCCATGGAAAGCGTTTGTTGCCCAGCACCGTGTCAGGATCGGCGTCCTTGACGATCTCCTTGAGAACATCGCGCGACTTCGGCCCGGCGATGGCAAAGACACCCCACTGCGTGGTGACGTCGTGACATTCGATATAGCCGAACTCGGGCGCCTTGTCGGCAATCGCCTTGCGCAGGAAATCACTGTCATAGGCGGTCCAGGCGCCCGCGCTGACGAGGTAGTATTCATCCTCGGCCAGCCGCACGATGGTGTATTCGGTGCGCGTGGTGCCTGCACCTGTCAGCGCGTAGGTCAGGTTGATGCGGCCCACGCTGGGCAGTTTGTTGCAGGTGAACCAGTCAAGAAAGGCCGTCGCCCCCGGCCCCTTGACCAGATGCTTGGTAAAGGCGGTCGCGTCGATCAGGCCCACGCCCTCGCGGATCGCTTTCGCCTCTTCCACGGCGTATTGCCACCAGCCGCCCCGCCGAAAGCTGCGCGCGTCATGATCGTCGAACCCTGCGGGCGCGAAATAGTTCGGCCGTTCCCAGCCGTTGACCCAGCCAAACTGCGCCCCGCGCGCGGCCTGCCGGTCGTAGGCGGGCGAGGTGCGCAGCGGACGGCAGGCCGGGCGTTCTTCGTCGGGGTGGTGCAGGATATAGACGTGCTCGTAGGCTTCCTCGTTCTTGCGCGCGGCGAATTCCGTCGTCATCCAGTCGCCGTAGCGCTTGGGATCGAGGCTTGCCATGTCGATCTCGGCCTCGCCGTCCACCATCATCTGCGCAAGGTAATACCCGGTCCCGCCAGCGGCCGTGATCCCGAACGAGAACCCTTCCGCCAGCCACATGTTGCGCAGTCCAGGCGCAGGCCCCACCAACGGGTTGCCGTCGGGCGTATAGCAGATGGGCCCGTTGAAATCGTCTTTCAGACCGCAATTCTCGGCCGAGGGGATGCGGTGGTTCATCGCCATGTACTGGTCCTCGATCCGATCCAGATCCAACTGGAACAGATCCGCACGGAAGCTGTCGGGGACGCCGTATTCAAACCGCGCGGGCGCGTGTTTTTCGTACACGCCCAGGATCCAGCCACCGCGTTCTTCACGCACGTAGGACTGCGCGTCGGCGTCGCGGATCACGGGATGCTCGACATGGCCTTCGGCGCGGAATTTGACCAGCTCGGGGTCCTGGTCCATCACGATGAACTGATGCTCGACCGGGATCGCGGGCATCTTGATGCCCAGCATCTTCGCGGTCCGTTGCGCGTGGTTGCCCGACGCTGTGACCACATGTTCGGCGGTGATGACGATCTGTTCATCTGAGGGTACCAGGTTGCCCCCCTTCTCCACCATCTTCGTCGCGGTGACCTCCCAGGCCTCACCGTTCCAATGGAACGCATCCGCCTGCCATTTCCGTTCGATCATCACGCCACGCTGCCGCGCGCCCTTGGCCATCGCCATGGTCACATCGGCCGGATTTATGTAACCGTCGGTCTGGTGGTACAGAGCCCCCTTCAGGTCTTCGGTCCGGATGAGCGGCCACTTCGCCTTGATCTCGTCCGGCGTCATCCACTGAAAGGGCACGCCGCAGGTTTCGGCGGTGGAGGCATAGAGCATGTATTCGTCCATCCGCTCATTCGTCTGGGCCATCCGCAGGTTACCCACGACCGCGAAACCCGCATTCAGGCCGGTTTCCTCTTCCAGCGTCTTGTAGAAACGGATCGAATAGTCGTGGATGTGCGTTGTCGCGAAGGACATGTTGAAATACGGCAAGAGCCCCGCCGCATGCCAGGTCGACCCCGACGTCAGCTCGTCGCGCTCCAGCAGCATCACATCCTGCCATCCCGCCCGCGCCAGATGATAGGCAATCGACGTGCCGACAGCACCGCCGCCCACCACCAATGCTTTGACCTGTGTTTTCATGTCCCCGACTCCCACTGATCCCGTCTTGGGCCCGTTCTATCGCCCGGCGCACAAAACCGACGCCAAGGCGCGACCGGACATGGTGGAAAACCGACCAACCCCCATGCGCCCCGTCACTTTGAGACCCAATAAACGGGGCCTTTGCCAACTGGAAAAGAACGCTGCATCAACCGCCAGTCGCAATCCGTCAAACGGATTGCAGGCATCGTGCCGCGCGCAGCGCGACAATCAGATCAATTTCCGCGCATCAGGATCCGCCGCCGGCCGAGGCCCCTCTCATGCGGGCAGGATCTTACCCGGGTTCATGATGTCATCCGGATCGAGCGCGCGTTTGATCATTGCCATGACATCCACGGCCCCCCCCAGCTCCTTCTCCAGA
Organism: Sulfitobacter sp.; assembly: GCA_041573235.1. GTDB lineage: Bacteria > Pseudomonadota > Alphaproteobacteria > Rhodobacterales > Rhodobacteraceae > Sulfitobacter. The sequence continues at coordinate 3,530 of JBFFQZ010000084.1, forward strand.
TAGGCGCGCTTGCCCTGCCCGATCCCATGCTCGCCCGTACAGGTTCCATCCAGCGAGATCGCCACATCGTTCAGCCAGCTGATGAATTCCGACGCCCTCGATACTTCGTCGGGATCCTGCATGTCGACCAGCAGAGAGGCATGGAAATTGCCGTCCCCGGCATGGCCCACGATCGGTGCGATCAGCTTCAGCTCGGCGGCTTTCTCATTGGCCCTGACCACCGCCTCTGCAAGGCGTGAAATCGGCACGCAGACGTCTGTCGCAATGCCCGTGGCGCCGGGCCTCAGCGCGAGGATCGCCCAATAGGCGTCGTGGCGCGCCTGCCACAGCTGGGTGCGCTCTTCGGTCGATGTGGTTGCCGTGTAGCCGCTGCCGCCAAAATCATCCGCCAGTTCGCCAAAGGCTGCGGCCTGTTCTTCGACGCTCGCCTGCGTGCCGTGGAATTCCAGCAACAGCATCGGCGTCCGTGGCAGCGCGAGCTTTGAATACCCGTTCAGCGCGTCGACGGTCATCGCGTCCAAAAGCTCGATCCGCGCCACCGGCAGCCCGTATTGGATCACCGCGATCACGGTTTCACAGGCTGCCGCGACGGTGGGGAAGGAACAGCGCGCAGCCGACATCGCCTCTGGGATGCCCTGCAGCCGCAGGGTGATTTCGGTGATGATGCCCAGCGTCCCTTCGGATCCCACCATCAGCCCGGTCAGGTCATATCCCGCCGAGGTCTTGCGCGCCCGCGACGCCGTGCGGATGATCTCTCCGTTTGGCATCACGACCTCAAGGCTGATCACATTGTCCTTCATGGTGCCATAGCGCACCGCATTCGTGCCCGAGGCGCTGGTGGCCGCCATGCCCCCGATGCTTGCATCGGCGCCGGGATCGATGGGAAAGAACAGGCCCTGGTCGCGCAGATGGGAATTAAGCGCCATGCGCGTCACACCCGGCTGGACCCTGCAATCCAGATCGGCTGCATTGACCTCCAACACCTTGTCCATCTGGCTCAGATCGACGCTGATCCCACCCGCCGGCGCATTCACATGCCCCTCGAGAGACGTGCCTGTACCAAAGGCAATGATCGGCACCTTGTGGGTGGCGCAGATCTTGACGACCTCGGCTACCTCCTGTGTCGACTGGGCAAAAACCACGCCATCGGGGGGCTGGTTGGCGATCCATGTCGTGGTGTGCCCGTGCTGTTCACAGATCGAGGCACCGGTCTGGAACCGGTCTGCGAACTGCTGTTTGAGGATCCCCAGAACCGCACCTATGCCTTCTTCGTTTCGTGTCGGCGTCTCCAACTCGATCATTTCTTACTCTCCCAATGCTATGCCCTCGCGGCGCGGATCCGCGCCGCCCTGCAAACCGTCGCCGATCGCGATCAGATGCAGCCCCGATGTCAGTCCCCGGGCGTTTGTCTCATACCCCAGCGCCGCCAGCCCGTCTGCCAATGCCTCGGCCTCGGTGCCCGCCTCGACATCATAGGTTCCGAAGCGGTTGACCGCATGGGCAAGGCCCGCGGCCTGCTGCGCGTCCATGCCCCAGTCCAGCATGGCGATGATCGCCTGCGTGGTATAGCCGATGATCCGGCTCCCGCCCGGAGAGCCAACGGCAAGCACCGGCGCGCCATCCTTCATGACGATGGTCGGCGACATGGACGACCGCGGCCGCTTGCCCGGCTCGACCCTGTTGGCAATCGGCACGCCGTCCCTTTGGCTGCGAAAGGAAAAATCCGTCAGTTCGTTGTTCAACAGGAATCCGCCCACCATCAAACGGCTGCCGAATCCGTTTTCGATGGTCGTCGTCATCGAGGCGACATTGCCCGCGGCATCAACGATCGAGATGTGCGAGGTCGACGGCAGCTCGATCGCCTCGTCATCCGCCCAGATCAACGCGTGGTCGAACGCCGGATTGCCCGGTGCCACCTCCGGCAGCGCATCATCGCCCGCCAAAAGGGCCCCGCGTCCGGCCAGGTAGGACGGATCGAGCAACCCCAGTACCGGCACCGGCACATAATCGCTGTCCGCCACATAGCGGCCACGGTCCGCAAAGGCGAGCCGCGCGGCATCCCCCATCAGTCGACGGACATTGATGTCCGACGGTCCCGCGCTCAGGTCGTAGCCTTCAAGCATCCCCAGGATCTGCCCGACCGCAAGTGCCCCTGACGACGGCGGCCCCATGCCACAGACCTCATGCGCGCGGTAGGGCGCGCAGACCGCCGGGCGTTCCTTCACCCGGTAGATCGCCAGGTCGATTTCCGACAGGACGCCCGGATTGCCCTCGGCGCCCTGCACGGTCGCGACAATCGACCGCGCCAGATCCCCTGCGTAAAACGCCCCGACGCCTTCGTCGGCCAACGTCCTGAGCGTCATCGCATAGGGCGCATTGACCAGTGTGTCCCCCGCCTTGACCGCCACGCCGCCCGGCATGAAATATTCCGCCGTGACGCCCGAGCTTGCCAGCCGCTCCGCGTCCCCGTGGACCAGTTGCGCCAGCCGCGGGCTCACCGAAAATCCGTCGGACGCAAGCGTAATGGCCGGTTCAAGCAGGCTGGCCCAGTCGCGGCTACCCCAGCGCGCGTGCACCTCTGCCAGAAGCGCGGGCGTGCCCGGCGTGCCGACGGACCGCCCCCCCACGACCGCATCAAAGAACTTGAGCGGGCTGCCCGCGTCGTCCTGAAACAGCTGTGGCGTCGACGCCAGCGGAGCGGTTTCGCGCCCGTCGAGGGTCGTCACCTGACCTGTCGCCGCATCGTACCAGACCAGAAAGGCGCCACCACCCAGCCCCGAGCTTTGCGGCTCGACCAGCCCCAGCATGACCTGAACGGCCACCAGCGCATCTGCCGCAGTGCCCCCGGCCGCCAGCACATCCGCGCCCGCCTGCACGGCATGGGGGTTTGCGGCGGCGACCATCCAGTTGGCCGCCGCGACGGGCTTGCCCGCCGCCTTGGCCGCAAGCGATTCCATGACTGCCGGAGAGTGGCTCTCGAACGGGCCGCTGCCCGCCGCTTCGGGTGCAATCGCATCGGCCGCCTGTTGCGCGTACGCGCCCCCTGCCAAACCTGTCGCCAGAACCGTCGCAACAATCAATGAAACAAAACGCATACCGTATTCCTCCCTGAATGAAGCGCGAATCGCTGGCTTCGTCACTTGACGGATCCGCCCGCCCACGGGTTCAGACCACTGGGCGGGTATCCGCGTCACAGCATCGACGGCACCACCTGGTCGGGTGGCCTGTGCCCGTCGTCGAACGTCTTGATATTGATGATCACTTTTTCGCCCATTTCCACCCGGCCCTCGACCGTAGCCGACCCCATGTGCGGCAGCAGGACCACGTTATCAAGCTCGCGCAGGCGCGGATTGATCTCGACCCCGTGCTCATAGACATCAAGGCCCGCCCCCTTGATTTCGCCCGCGCGCAGCATCCGGGTCAGGGCATTTTCGTCGATCACCTCGCCGCGCGAGGTGTTCACGATCACCGCATCCGGCTTTATCAGCTTGAGCCGTCGGGCGTTCATCAGGTGGAAGGTCGACGGCGTGTGCGGGCAATTGATCGAAATCACGTCCATGCGCGCGACCATCTGATCAAGGCTTTCCCAATAGGTTGCCTGCAATTCCCGTTCGACTTCGGCGTGCAGGCGGCGGCGATTGTGGTAATGCACCTGCATGCCGAACGCCGCGGCGCGGCGTGCCACCGCCTGACCGATGCGGCCCATCCCCAGAATGCCCAGGCGTCGGCCCGATATCCGCCCGCCCAACAACGCATTGGGCGCCCAGCCGTCCCAGTCGCCTTTTTGCATCTTGGCCATGCCCTCGGGCATCCGCCGGGTCACGGCAAGGATCAGCGCCATGGTCATGTCCGCCGTATCTTCGGTCAGAACGCCGGGCGTGTTGGACACCAGCACCCCGCTCTGACGCGCGGTCGCCACGTCGATGTGATCGACCCCGGCGCCGTAGTTCGCGATCAGTTTCAACCGGTCGCCCGCCTGCGCGATCAGCGCATTGTCAATCTCGTCGGTGATGGTGGGCACCAGCACATCGCAATTCTTCACGGCCTCCTGAAGCTCGGCACGGGTCATCGGCGCGTCGGTATCGCGCAGGCGCACGTCAAACAATTCGGCCAGCCGGGTTTCGACCACTTCGGGCAACCGTCGCGTGACTACAACACTCAGTTGTTGTTTTGGCATAACTCTCTCTCCGGACTTGGCGGGATAACTGTGTTGAGTGCATGGTGGCCGAAGCGGCGACGAGGCACAAGAACCCCGCACCGCTAACATAGAGCAAAAGTCAAAAGACAGTGCAGGCAGCACCCCATGACCAGAACGAGAACGCGCAAACACGGCATCGCGGCCCTTGTGGCATGCGCGGTCTTGCTGATGATCGGCACGGCGGGCCCCGTGGTGGCTGCCGGGGCCGAGACCGGGCAAGTCACAAACCGCCCGATTCCACGGTTTGTCTCGATGAAGGCGTCCGAGGGCAATGTGCGCCGGGGGCCATCGCTGACCCACCGGATCGACTGGGTTTTCAAACGCCGTGACATGCCGCTGCGCATCACCGCAGAGCACGGCCACTGGCGCCGCGTCGAGGACCGTGATGGCATGGGCGGATGGGTGCATTATTCGCTGCTGTCCGGCACCCGGACCGTGCTGGTTGAAAAAGACATGCTGACGCTTCACGCGCGTCCCGAACCCGCAGCACCGGTCACGGCCGCCCTTGAACAAGGCGTGGTCGCCCGTGTCAGCGCCTGCAATGTCGAATGGTGCCTGCTGCGCTCTGGCGGCTACAAGGGCTGGGCCCCCAAGGCGCGGCTCTGGGGCGTGGCCGACAAGGAAGTCTTCGACTGATTGCACCCGGCGCGTGATCGGTCCATGCTGGGCTCTTCTCAGCATCAAGGACATCCAACATGAAATCCATTCTCTACACCCGCTTCGGTCCCGCGTCGGATGTGCTTGAACTTCACCAGCTTGAAACGCCCGCCCCTGCGCGGGGCGAAGTGACGGTGCGGCTTGCGGTCTCGGGTGTGAATCCGTCAGACATCAAGGCCCGCGCCGGGTCGCGCCCCGGTGTGACCAAACCGGCCTTTCCACAGGTCATCCCGCACAGCGACGGCGCAGGAGTAATCGAGGCGGTGGGCGACGGGGTGGACCCGGCCCGCGTAGGCGAACGGGTCTGGATCTGGAACGGACAATGGCAGCGCGCCTTCGGTACCGCATCGACACATATCACCCTGCCCGGCGAACAGGCGGTGCACCTGCCCGACGACGTCAGTCTCGAAACCGGCGCAATCCTCGGCATTCCGGGCCTAACCGCGGCCGAGGCGGTGTTCGGCGGGGGTGATGTGACTGGCCAGACGCTGCTGATCTCTGGCGGCGGCGGCACGGTCGGTTTTCTTGCGGTGCAACTGGCCAAATGGGGCGGTGCAAAAGTCATCGCCACCTGTAGCGCCCGTGACAGCGACCGCGTGACAGCGGCAGGAGCAGATGTCGTCATTGATTACCGGGCGGCGGACCTTTCCGCACAGGTTCTGGCCGCGAACGACGGCGCCGAAGTGGACCGGGTTCTGGAGGTCGAATTCGGTGTGAACGTGCAGATGTGCACCGAGGTCATCAAACCCAACGGCGTGATCGCTGCCTTTGGTTCGCAACTGGAAATGAACCCGGTGTTGCCGTTTGGACCGCTGTTGTACAAGGCCGCGACCATCGACATCATCCTGATCTACCTGCTGCCGCTTGCAGCACGCCAGGAGCGTATCGCGCGCCTGCATGGCGCACTATCGGGTGGCGGGCTGACGTGCCCTGTCGAAAAGGTCTATCCGCTAGCCGATTGCGCCGCCGCGCATGACGCGGTTCTGGCAGGTGGCCGGGCGGGCGCGATCCTTGTCGACTGCGACTGATCCGCGGCCAATCGCAAAGCCGCACCCGCTGGCAGCGCGTGCAGCTTTGCGCGGATCCGGTCCATGCCGTGGCGTCTGGCGGGGCTCAGTTTCGGCCAGACATCGCGCGGCTTGGTGGTGTCAGACAAATTCGAACCAGTCTCTGCAAGGGCAGAGAAGCTGCCGATTACGCCACGCCGAGTTGGCGCCACTCGGAGAAAGAAGCGGCTCGGTTGGCCTTGAAATTGTCTCTGCTGTAAAGCGCGCGCTCCTGGTTGAAATGGTTGCAGACGGAGGCATGAACGGCGGTGAACTTTTGCAAATTTCGCATACTGCGGAACCGTTGCATGGCCCGCTCTCGTCGTCGAAACGGCAGGTGCGAATTCTCCGCGCGATTATTTTTCCAGCGGCCCGTTTCCTGCCGGTCAGGGTTGCCAATATCCTTCAGTGCCGCGCTATTGGATCGGAGCTTGTCGGTGACCAATATATGACGGCGGCCGTGCCGCTTCATTGATTTCTTGATGAATTTCAATGCTGCTTTGCGATCCCGTCGCTTTGTGACGAAGGACTCCAGCACTTCACCCTCGTGATCAACAGCCCGCCACAGGTAGTGCCGCTCGCCGTTGATCTTCA
>JBFFQZ010000085.1:0-9982 GCA_041573235.1 Sulfitobacter sp.
ATCAGCGGAGCAAAGCTGCGCGCATCGGGGGGCGTCAAGTCGAAGTCAAAAGACCACAGCGGCGTGTCATGCCCGACGATCAGGCTGATCGCCTTTGCCGCATCCATTGCCGATCCCCCGCCGATGGCGATCACGCCATCATGTGCACCGGCCTCGAAGACCACCTTGCCCGCCCGGGCATTCTGATCGGTGGGATTGGGATTGACGTCACTGAACAGCTGAACGCGCAGTCCCTGCGCGGCCAGCATCTCCTGCAAACGGCTGACAAACGGAAGGTCACGCGACCCGCGGTCCGTCACGATCAGCGGCGCGGTGATACCAGATTCTTGGCAGAAAGCCCCGATATCCGCAACTCTGCCGGGGCCAAGAAAAACCGGGATCGGAAAGGTCCAGTCAACCGGGGATAGAATGTTCACGCGTTTCTCCTTCTCTGTCAGTATTTTCCTTGGCAGGCAAAATGCCTGCAACGCCTTAGTGGCCGGGAGCCAGCGCCTGAAACGAAGCCCTGTTCTATTGGTTGTCCGTCGACCCCCAGATAGATGCCGACAAAGGATTACAACAGCCTTGTCCTATCTTACGGATACGAAATGCCGTACATGAATGTCCGAAGCAGGTTGTTCTTTCTACCGTTAGATTGATCGACACGCGTCCGCGTTGCCACCCCACATCTTGGTCGTTAAGGGTAAGCAGCGGCCCTGACGACCTGGTTGGGCCGTTCGGCTGGTCAGATACCTCATTCGCGCACCCCGAATTGCATCAGAACACCGCTTGGATGAAGACGTCTGGTCGCTCTTGCCGCTGTGCCGCGAAGAGTTCAACCCGAAATACTGATTGCACGACCAGTAATGTTGCTATTGGATGGGTGCACGCCTAAAACAAGCCCAAAATAGGGGACGTAGAGGAAACAAATATGCACAATCTTACACTTAAACTGGCCGCGGCGCTCTGCCTTGGTGTTACGGCCGCTGGCGCTCAGGCCGAAGCAATTCGCATTCCCGTCAACTCCTGGACAGGTCAGAACACGTCGGCACATATCGCTGGCCAGCTTCTTGAAAAGCTCGACTACGAGATCGAATATGTCACCGCAGGCGCAGTGCCTCAGCTAGCCGCGATGGCGCAGGGCACACTGCACTTCCAGCCCGAATTCTGGGACAACAATGTCGGCGACATTTACCCGACGGCCATTGCCGAAGGCGATATCATTTTAGTCGGCCCGCTAGGTCTGCAATCGCGCGAGGGGTGGATTTATCCCCCTTATATGGAAGAGCAGTGCCCGGGTCTGCCGGACTATCAGGCGCTTTATGATTGCGCGCAGGCATTCGCCGCGGTCGACACCTTTCCCAATGGCCGCCTGATCACCTACCCGGCCGACTGGGGCACGCGCTCTCGCGATCTGGTCAGCGCTCTGGAGCTCCCGTTCCAGCCGGTCGCTGGTGGCAGTGAAGGCGCCATGGTCGCCGAGCTGCGCAGTGCAATCGCCTCAGAGCAACCGATGCTGATGATGTTCTGGGCGCCGCATTGGCTGTTTGCCGAGTATGATTTCAACTGGATCGAGTTCGATGAGACCGACGGCGTCTGCGATGAAACCAACCAGTCCCGCGGCGACGCCTGCGGCTTTGCCCAAGCCAATGTTGGCAAGCTCATCAGCCGCGACTTCGAAGCGACCTGGCCCGGTGCCTATGCCTTGGCCGAGGCATTCACGATGGACAATGCTTCGCAGAACAAGATGATCCTTCAGGTCGATCAACAAGGCATGTCGGTCGAAGAGGCTGCTGCTGGCTGGATCGCCGCCAACGAAGAGATCTGGACACCCTGGATCGAGGCGGGGCGTGCCGCTCAGGACTGATCGGTCGAAACACACCCTTCATGCAAGGGGGGGCGCTTTTGCCCCCCACCTCCATCGCCAAGGATAAAGTATGCCCCAAGGTGACACCTTTTCGTCCGGTTCAAAGCCATCGACCGCGCAGAAGCCAAAGCTATTGTGCCGTAACCTCTGGAAGGTCTACGGCAAGCAGGCAGAGAGTTGGTTCAAGGACGCGGACGCGCTGCGCGATCCTGCTGCAATGGCCAGAAGCATGGGCGAGGGTGGCCTGATCCCGGCAGCCGTCGATATCAATTTTGAAGTCGCGCAGGGCGAAATCTTTGTCATCATGGGTCTGTCGGGCTCTGGCAAGTCAACTGTGCTGCGCTGCGTGTCGCGGCTGGTCGAACCCACATATGGTGAGGTGTTGCTCGATGGCGAGGATCTGCTGCGCAAGTCCGCGCGCGAGCTGATTGATATCAGACGCCACAAGATAGGCATGGTCTTTCAGAATTTCGGTCTGATGCCGCATCTGAACGTTATCGAAAACGTAACCTTCCCGCTGGCTCTTCAGGGTGTTTCTGAACGCGAACGCCGCAAGCGGGTGGAGAACGTCATCTCGCTGGTGGGTCTCGAAGGACGCGAAGACAGTTACCCACATCAATTGTCCGGCGGTCAGCAACAGCGCGTGGGCATTGCCCGCTCTCTTGCCGTCGAGCCCGACCTGTGGCTACTTGATGAGCCATTTTCAGCGCTCGATCCGATGATCCGGCGCCAGATGCAGAACGAGTTCCTGCATATTCAAAGCACACTCAAGAAAACCATCATATTCATCACCCATGATTTTCTGGAGGCGCTGCGTATCGCCGACCGTATCATGCTGATGCGCGACGGCATGGTCGTGCAGATCGGCAGCCCTGTCGACCTGATCACCAATCCAGCCGATTCCTATGTGGCAGAGTTTACGCGCGATGTGCCGCTGGTGCGGGTCATGACGGCTGCAGACGCGCTCGCCCCCGGAGCAGCGCAAGAGGTAGCAGACGGTCAGCCAGAGGTCGAGGCGACCGCCACACTTGAGGATCTATTGCCCCAGATGGCCGGGCGGCATGACGCAGTCGCCGTTCGGAAAGGTGGCCGCATCATCGGGCAAGTCACGCCCGAAAGCCTGATCGACACCCTTGCGCGACGCACTGAAGCTCACGGAGCGGCAATGAATGACGACGACGAAACTGCGAAAGTGTCGGCATGAAGGATATCCAGAGATGGGTTTCGGGGGGAGCGGCATGGGCCGTTCTGATCACCCTGACGTTCCTTTTGCTCGTGTTTCGTGACGCTCTGCCTTGGGTGATACGCTTTCCTGACGGCTGGGCGGTTCCGCTGACGCCGTGGCTGAATGCTGGCATGAATTGGATTATTGAAACATTCGGTGTCTATTTCCGGTTTTTTTCTGACATGCTTTCGGTGCTTATGCGTTGGATTCGCTTGGGCATTAACAGCATGCCTTGGGCTGTAATCGTCTCGCTTGTCGCCTTCATGGCGTACGTCGTCTCGGGGTGGCGTCTGGCCGTGTTTTCCTTCGCGGCGATGTTTTACATGGTTCTGATCGGCTTCTGGACCGAGGCGATGAATTCGCTCGCGCTGGTCGCCCTGTCTGTGCCGATGGCCGTGATAATCGGGTTTTTTACCGGCGCGCTTGCGTTCGCGAATGACCGGGCCGACCGTATCATTCGCCCGACGATGGACCTGATGCAGACAATCCCGGCCTTCGCCTATCTGCTGCCTATTTTGCTTCTTTTCGGGTTTGGTCCGGTGGTCGGCTTGATTGCCAGCCTTCTATACGCCGTGCCGCCGATGGTGCGGAACACCGCGCTCGGCCTGAGCGCCGTGAATTTTGAGGTGATCGAGGCCGGACGTATGGCCGGGGCAACCAATGGTCAGCTTTTCTGGCGCGTCCGCGTCCCGAACGCAATGCGCCAGATCCTTCTCGGCGTGAACCAGACAACGATGGCGGCGTTTTCAATGGTGATCATAGCCTCGATCATCGGTGGCACCGCCGATATCGGCTGGGAGGTCCTCAAATCGATCCGCCGTGCCCTGTTTGGCGAAAGCCTGCTTCTGGGGCTGGTCATCGCCCTCATGGCAATGGTGATGGATCGCCTCACGGCCCAGATCGCTGCGCGCGACACCAGCGGGCCGGATGGTCTGACCGGCACGCGGCCAAGGACACTGTGGCTCGCGGCGCTGGCGCTGGCGCTGGCTGTCGCGGCACTGGCCCAGCTGCTGCCTTTCTTGAGCACATACCCCGCCGCATGGGAATTCTACCCGGCGGCGCAGCTCAATTCCGGCATCGAATATATCGTTACGGAATTCGCTGCGACCATCAACTACATCAAGCAGGTCGCGTTCTTTTTCGTCATGTTGCCCGTGAAAATGGGACTTGAGAGAACAATAACGCCGTTCTCTTGGGGCTTTGCCTTCACCGACGCGCTCAAGGTGGGGTATGGCATCGCCGTGTTGGCGCTGGCGGCGCTTGTCTGGTGGCGTCGAAGCTGGTCGATGGCGGCATTGGTTGCGTTCTTCGGTATCATGCTGTTCGTCGGGATCTCGGGGATGCCCTGGCCCACACTGATCGCCATGGCGACGCTTTTGGCCTATCAGATCGGGGGGCGGCGCCTCGCGTTGGGTATGGCGGCGGGCCTCGGTTTTCTTTTGCTTGCGGGCGTCTGGCAGGAGGCGATGCTGTCGTTTTACTTGTGCGGTCTCGCGGTGCTGATCTGCTTTCTGGTCGGCGGCACACTGGGGATTCTTGCGGCAGAGTTTGATGCCGTGTCTGCGGCTGTGCGTCCGTTCAACGACACCCTTCAGACCATGCCACTCTTCGTGATCCTCATCCCCTTCGTGATGATCTTCAAGATCGGTGAATTCACCGCGCTTCTGGCCATCATCGCCTATGCGATTGTGCCTTCGATCCGCTATACTGAAAACGGCATCCGGAGTGTCTCCAAAGAGGTGATCGAAGCCGCCACTGCAAGCGGTTGCACACCGTGGCAACTCTTGTGGAAGGTCAAGCTTCCGCTCGCCGCGCCGATCATCCTGCTCGGGCTGAACCAGACGATAATGTATGCCATCGCGATGCTCGTCATCGCGGCGCTGGTCGGCACCAGCGACCTGGGGCAACGGGTCTACATCGGGCTCGGCGACGGTGATTTCGGCGTGGGTATTGTCGCTGGCGTGGGCATGGCGATCATAGCCATGCTTGCCGACCGCATGACTCAGGCCATGGCCCGCGCCCGTACGTAGCTTGACCATTATTGAGGAAACGCACGCCATGTTGTCGCCAGAGGATTACAGTTCCCATGATGCCGTTGGCTTGGCCGCGCTTGTGCGCGCAGGTGAGATATCCGCCGCCGAGGTGACCGAAGCCGCCTTGGCGCAGATTGACAGGCTGAACCCGACAATCAACGCTGTCATCCTGCGCGATGATGCGCAGGCCCGCGAGGCGGCGCGTGAGACAGCAAGAAACGCGCCCTTGGCCGGAATCCCCTTTCTAGCCAAGGATATCAACGTTGAGGTGCGCGGCTGGCCGCTCACCAATGCCTGCCGGTTCTTTGCGGATGCGCCGAAGGCAGAAACCAGCAGCGCGCTTGCGCGGCGGTGGCGAGAGGCCGGTCTTGTCGTGATAGGGCGCAGCAACACGCCCGAATTTGCCACTGATTTCTCTTGCGAGCCCGAGCTATACGGGCCGACGCTGAACCCGTGGGACACAACGCGCACGCCGGGCGGCTCGAGCGGAGGGGCTGCGGCGGCGGTCGCGGCCGGACTCGTGCCAATAGCCCATGCATCCGATTCTGGCGGCTCTATCCGGGTGCCTGCCGGGTGCTGCGGGATTTTCGGATTCAAACCCTCAAGCAGGCGAGTTGCAACAGGCGCTGATCTGGGCCCTCTGGTCAGCGGGTTAAACTGCGATCATGTGGTTACCCGATCCGTGCGCGACTCCGCAGCAATGCTCGACGCCACGGCCGCACCAGAGCAGGGAAGCCCCTGCGCACTTTCCTCCCCTCCTGCGGGCGGGTATCTGGCGGCCATCGACCAGCCACCACCGCCATTGCACGTTGGCTTCTGCCCCAGCGCGCCCTCTGGGCAGCAACCCGACGAAGAGGTCGCGGAAATGCTCACGCGGACCGGCCGCCTTCTTGAAACGCTGGGACATGAGGTCACGCCCTTCGAGTGGCCCGCAAACACCGACCCGGCAGATGCTTCAACTCCGCTATGGACATCGGAAATCGCGTTGCTCGTCGATATACGGGCCCGGGCCGTGGGCCGCGCGCCAACCGACCGTGAGCTTGGCCCGGTGGTTCGCTTCGCACTCGATCAGGCGGCGAGGCTGACCATGGCAGACGCCGCGCGCCTGCGCCTAAACCGCTGGGACATCCGCCGCCGGATGGAACGGGCCTTGAGCCCATTCGATATCATCCTCTCGCCTGTGACAACCGGAACGGCCATTCCCTCGGGGCTGCTGGGCGCGGCGGCCCAACGTAGCGTGCCGGAATGGGCCGAACGCGCAGGTGCCTTCGCGCCCTATACCGAGATCTACAACCTCACCGGACAGCCCGCCATGTCCGTACCCCTCTATCATGGGGCAGATGGCTTGCCCGTGGGCATGCAGTTCGCCGCACAGGTTGGCGAAGATGAGCTTCTGCTGCGCCTGGCCCGCCAGTTGGAGCGGGCCGCGCCTTGGGCGCAGCGGCGCCCGCCCATCGCCAATTGAACCGATGTTCCGGGTGCGTGTGACACCTCCATCCAAACACAAGGACAAGGACGCAGTTGACGAAGCATCCTCTGATCGCACTTTGGTGCCACCCCAGGTCCATGTCCACGGCGGTGGAGCGCATATTCCGCGCCCGCGGGGATGTGAAATGCTTTCATGAGCCTTTCATGTATCACTACTATCTCGGTGAGGGCCGCGGCTCTTTTCCCCACTTCGATCCTCAGGAGGGACACCCGCGAAGCTACACCGACATCAAGGCAATGCTCTTCAACGCTGCAGACGCGGGGCCGGTCTTTTTCAAGGACATGAGCTATTATGTAATGCCCGACGTACTGATGGACGATGAGCTGGTTGATCATGTGTCCAATGTGTTTCTCGTGCGTGATCCTCGCCGTTCGATTGCGTCCTATTACAAGCTGGATCCCAACGTGAGCCTTGCCGAAATTGGAGTGGAGTCGCAATATCGCCACGCCGCGCATATCGCAGAGCGCAAGGGCGCCTGGCCTGTCGTGCTCGAGGCCGAGCGCATGCAAGCCGCACCGGGGGCAAGCGCCGAAGCACTTTTTGCCGCTGGCGGCCTGCCGCCCGCGCCACATGCCCTTGATCTGACAGGCGTCGGCACTCCGAAAGAGTGGGACGGCGTAAAGAACTGGCACCGGGAGGCGTTGGCGAATGATCGCATTCGCGCACCCGAAACTCTGCCCGACGCCAATGAGGTGTTTGAGGCCGCCGCCCGCAAGGCGCCCCGATTGCCCGCGATGCTTGACCATCACTGGCCTTTCTACGAGAAAATGCGCGAGCACGCCCTTTGACACTACGACCCCAGATCTGTCTCGACTACGTTTCATCATCTGGATGTAAGAAAAGAGAGCAGGCTCTGGTCGTACGTTAGTGGGTCGTCGTGTTGGAAAAAAGGTTTATCACCGCGATGCCTCCGATGATCATCGCCATCCCGATTATTGCGGCAAGATCGAGTTTCTGGTCGAACAGAAAATAGGCGATTACGGCGATAAAGCATATCCCAAGACCCGACCAGATCGCATAGACAACCCCCACCGGCATGACCCGCAACAACAGCGCCAGCAGGTAGAATGAGATGGCGTAGCTTGCCACCATCAGAACCGAAGGACCAATGCGTGTGAATTGCTGGCTAGCCTGCAACGCCGTAGTGCCGATGGTCTCGAACAAGACCGCCAAGGCGAAGTGAAGCCAATGCATCAGGAACTCCATGAAAATGGCGGCGGCCCCTGTGCGCTCTCCGCCGTGTCTGATTGGTCCGCTGGTTAGGGAAGGGTGTGTCTCGTTGACAATGCCCTCAGGCCGCCTTCCACTTTCAGGACGTCGCACAAGGCTTCGTTTTGTTCAAGGCTTTTGAGCCCGAGCCTCCGCCTCCGGTACCGGAAGACAAAGGGCCCAGGAGCGGTGGTTTCGCAGTGGATCCCGCGCCGCTCAAAGTGCGCCATTCCTTGCCCGACAGGCCGAGTATCTTGCCGAAACTTCAGCATGATTTGCCTTGGCTTTTGTCGTTCGTTCGGCACCCCCATCCTCCGTTGTCCTAAAGACAACGCCCGAGCAATTCATTGAGGGGGGCAGACAGGTTGCATGCCCTGGCTGCACCGGCGGCGCCAAAGCCAAGGGCTGGATCGCCGGTCGGATCGGTATTAGCAATGAGAGTGCAAAGATTTTCCAAAAGGAGCGCGCCGGGATGACGGACCTGATTGCAAAGGATTGGTTTAAAATGCGCCAGATGCAGGATGGCATCACTCAAATCCACGAAATTCACGTAGCCCAGTGGCTGCGTTGTAATATCTGGCATGTCCAGGGGCGTGACCGCGATCTGATCATCGACACCGGCATGGGCCTGCGCCCCATGATGAAAGAGATCGCGCAATTGTCCGAGCGCCCGATTACCGCAATCATGACCCACAGCCATTTCGATCATGCAGGGGGCATGCATGAGTTTTCCGATCGCTGCGGGCATCCTAAAGAGGCGCAGATCATTGCAGAGCCCACCACTGCAAACACGGTTGCGGATAGCGGGTACGTGCGCGCGGAAACCTTTGCTCTGCTGCCGTGGGAGGGATTCTCACATGAAACATATCAGGTTAAGCCTGCCCCTTTGACACATCTTCTGGATGACGGCGATGTCGTGGATCTGGGCGACCGGGCCTTTCATGTATTTCACCTGCCCGGACATTCGCCCGGCTCCATCGCGCTCTACGAGAAGGCAACCGGCATTCTGTTCAGCGGCGATGTGATTTATGATGGTGCGCTGATAGACGATCTTTATCACTCAGAACCTGAAATTCTGTCGCAATCCCATGCCCGGCTCCGTGAGCTTCCCGTAAGCACAGTGCATGCGGGGCATTTCGCCTCGTTTGGGCAGGCTCGTCTGCATGCGCTGCTTGATGAATACGCCAATGGCGGATTGCGCGTTGGTGATCCTGAAACATGGATTGCAGACGAAACCGCAAACGGACCGGGGAGACGATAAATTGACTGAAACACCGCACGGAGTCGCTGTTTTCACCGGCGGATTGGTCTGGATTGTGTATAGGGCGGTGTAAAATTAGGCCACAGTAGCGCCGGTATATTCCCGGTGCGGGCGGCGCAAGAGTCGTCCACTTTTTGTCCTCACGGTTTGAGCGTGGAGGACTGGAGGATTTACACTGTGGAAGTTTATTTGCCGGAGCGGCGCGCGCATTTTGACGAGGGGCGCAGCAAGCGGTCGATATCACGAGATTTTGGGTTAGCGCGTAGAACGGTTGACAAGATGTGCGCGTTTGCGGTGCCGCCAGGGTATCGGCGGGAGCAGGCTGTGCGCCGTCCGAAGTTGGATGGGTTTACGGATTACATTGATGCGTGGCTTTTGAAGGATCTGGAGCGGCCAAAGAAGCAGCGTCACACAGTGAAGCGGATACATGACCGGCTTTGCGATGAAAAATGGTTCACGGGCGGGTACGTGAAAGTGAAGGATTATGTTCGGTCCCACCGCCAAAAGGCACGAGAGATGTTTGTTCCGTTGGCGTATGCCTGCGGGGCATGGGCAGGCTGACTTTTGGGAAACCGTTGTTGTTTTAGGCGGCGTTCAGCAGAAGGTTCACTTCTTTGCGTTTGACCTGCCCCATAGCGCCCCGGCATGATTCATCCGACGAAAACCGAGCGGTGACATGTCTGATCTATTTTGGTTGAGCGACGCGCAGATGGCGCGTCTGGAGCCTTGTTTTCCGAAGTCCCACGGCAAACCACGCGTTGACGACCGACGCGTGCTGAGCGCGATTACCTTCATCATCTGCCCAGGCCGTTATTGGCGACGTCCTGTCACGCACGAGATGCAGCACCGTTCGGGCACCGTGAATGAAGAGTTTGCGCAAATATCGATTGCCGTGCTTCGAGGTGCCGATCAGCTTGGC
>JBFFQZ010000086.1:0-9952 GCA_041573235.1 Sulfitobacter sp.
CGATCACCGGAGCGGTTGCTGCGGACGGGATCGAATTCCGCAATGGTCTCGAAATGGCCGCGCAGGAAATCAACGAAGCGGGTGGCATCCTGGGCCGTCCCGTCGAGATCGCGGTCGAGGACACCGCGTCTGGCGGCGACGATCTGATCTCCAGTGCCGGTCAGCGCCTTGTCGACCGCTCCAACGCCAGTGTCCTGATCGCAGGGTACAACCTTGGCTCGGCCACGGCGTTGCCCGAAATCGCGGCAGATGCGGGCATTCTCTACATGCACGCGGACACGGTCGTCGCGCACAATGAGCTGATCCGTTCCGACCCGACGCGCTACTGGGGCTCGTTCCAATACGACCCAGCCGAGATCTACTATGGCATCGGCTATCTCGACTACATCAAGAGCCTTGTCGACAGCGGTCAGTTCACCCCAACGAACAACAAGATCGCCGTCATCACCGGTCCGGTCGCCTATTCGATCAACATCGCCAATGCGATCCGCGAGAATGCAGAGGCCTTCGGTTTCGAAGTCTCACTGTTCGAAAGCGTACAGGCCCCGATCAGCGAATGGGGTCCGACCCTCGCCAAGTTGCGCGAAGACCCGCCGGGCTTCGTGGCCGTGACCCACTTCTTCCCGCAGGATCAGGCACAGTTCATGCTTCAGTTCATGAACGACCCGACCCCGAGCCTCGTCTACATGCAGTATGGCGCCTCGCTCGCGGCTTTCCGCGACATTGCCGGCGACGCCTCCGAAGGCGTGCTCTATGCGACGGTGATCGGTGCCCTGCAGGACGAGATCGGCACGACCTTCAGCGACCGCTACATTGCGCAGTTCGGTGATACCGCGTCACCCAACTCGGGCGGACAGACCTATTCCGCGCTACAGGCCTACGCGATCGCCGCAGCCCTCGCAGGCGGAGCCGGTGAGCCCTATGAAGAGGAGCAGAACCGCAAGATCGCCGAACGGATGATGGGCCTGATATACCGCTCGCCGATGGGTACGATGCGCATGGACCCCGAAACCAATTCGGCGTTCTGCTATCCCAGCCAGACGGACGACCCGTCGCTCGGCATGCCGCATATCTTCAGCCAGATCGTCAACAAGGCGGAAAACGGCAAGATCATCGCGCCCAAACCCTACGGTGTTGCGGACTTTACCAAGCCGTCCTGGATTGGCTGAGCGGAGAACGGTCTTGCCCGAAGCAACGCCCATATTGGAATGCCGCGCGGTGGCCAGGTACTACGGTGCCCTGGCCGCCGTCGATGGTGTGGATCTCGCGGTCCAGCCGGGCCAGACGGTTGGCATCGGCGGCCCGAATGGCGCGGGCAAGACCACGTTTTTTGACCTGATTTCCGGCTTCACACCGGTCAGCTCTGGCGAGGTCCGCTTCATGGACCGCCCGATCTCGGGCATCGCACCGCATCGGCTGGTTCATCTGGGCATGGCGCGGACCTTTCAGGTGACCAGCGGCTTTACCTCGTTGTCGGTCTGGCAAAATATGATGGCGGCGGTCATTTACAGCAACCCGGCACAAAAGCCCGGTCTGCTCTTTCGCCGCGAGATGCGGGACACGGCCCAAGCCACGCTTGAGGCCTACGGCCTGACCGATCTGGCTGATCGACCCGTCAGCGATATCCCCGCGCTGGCCCGCAAGAAGCTGATGGTTGCAACCGCGATGGTCAACCAGCCAAGCGTGCTGCTGCTCGACGAACCCGTGGGTGGATTGATGCCTGCCGAAGTGGATGCCTTTATCGAGCTCATGCACCAGGTCCGGGGGCAGGGGACAACGATTGTCTTCATCGAACATGTGATGCGCTTTCTCACCGCTGTTGCGGACCGGGCATTGATCATGCACCAGGGCAAGCTGATCTATGACGGCGCACCCGAGGAGATCGGGCAGGACGCAACGGTGCGCGAGGTCTATCTCGGTGCCTCGGCCCGCGCGCTGGGGGCGCATTGAGCATGGCGCACTTGCTTTCCGTTTCAGATCTGCACTCGGGGTATGGGCATATCCAGGTGCTGCGCGGGATCAGTTTCGATCTGCCGCATTCAGGTGTGACTGCGATCATCGGCCCGAACGGGCATGGCAAGACGACCCTGCTGCGCACGCTTTCTGGTCTGACCCAGGCAACATCGGGCAGTATCGTATTCGACGGCACGCCTGTCCCGGCACGAGCGGAGGCCCGCGCGCGCGCCGGTTTGGTGCATGTGCCGCAGGGCGATCAGCTTTTCATGGAAATGACCGTCGAGGAAAATCTGCGGATGGGGGCATACTGTCGGCCGGCCGGAACGGATCTGAACGCCGGGCTCGCACAGGTTTTCGACCTGTTTCCCCGCCTTGCGGAGCGCCGCCAGCAGCGCGTGTCCTCGTTGTCGGGGGGCGAGCGGCGGATGGTCGGCATTGGCCGGGGGATGATGGCCGATGGCAAGCTCTTGATGATCGACGAACCCTCCCTTGGCCTTGCGCCGATCCTGATCGAACAGGTCTATGACGCGCTTGGCCAATTGGCCGCGACCGGACGCGCGATCCTCGTCGTCGAAGAGAACCCGAGCCGCGTCGAGGCGGTCTCGGACCGGTTTTTCCTGATGGATGGCGGGCGCTTTGCATGGAGCGGCGATACCGAGGCGCTGCGCAACTCCGCCGACATCGTGTCGACTTATCTGGGAGACGGATGACATGGAAGCGATCCTGCAGATCATCGTCAGCGGCCTTACCCTGGGGGCGATGTACGCCCTTGGGTCGGTCGGGCTGGCGCTGACCTATGGCACAATGCGCATGTTCAACATGGCGCATGGCCTGTTCATGGCCATCGGCGCATATGCCGCCTATTCCGCTGCGGACGCGCTCGCGCTGCCCTTGCCGTTGGCGATGGTGGGCGGCATCGCTGCAGGCGGGATCGCAGGCGCATTGCTGCACCTGACAGTCGTGAGGTTCATGCTCGACAAGGAAAATTTCGAGATCAACATTCTTGTCGCTACTGCGGGCGTCGGCATCTTGCTGCAGGATATCCTCCTGAAACTCTTTGGCGCATATCCCTTCCGCCAGCCGGTACAGGTGGATGGCGTTTTTCGCTTTGGTGGCATTGTCATCTCGGTACAGTCCGTGCTGATCGTCGTGATCGCCTTTGCGCTGATCGTCAGCCTTGCCTGGGCGCTGACCCGGACGCGCTTTGGTCTGGCGATCCGGGCCACGGCGATGAACCGTGATGCCGCACGGCTGATGGGGGTCAACGCGTCGGTCACCTACCTTCAAGTCCTTACGATCGCCGGCATGCTTGCCGGGGCCGCAGGGATCCTGATTTCGTCCCTGTCGACCCTTTCGCCGGACATGGGCACCAACCCCGCGATCCGCGCCTTCGTGATTTGCGTGGTCGCGGGGCTGGGCAGCGTCGGCGGCGCTGGCGTGACAGCCATTGCACTGGGATTGATCGAGGCTGCCGTGCAGTACTACATCGGTGCCCGTTTCGGTTTGCCGCTCATGCTCGCGTTGGTGATCGTGGTCCTGATCCGCCGTCCGGCAGGGCTGTTTGGCCGTCAGGAGATTGAGCGCGTATGACTTCCGAGCTTCGTAATAACCTTTTGGGCGCACTTGCCCTGTTCACTGTGCTGGCGTTTGTCCCGGCCCTGATCGGCGAGCGCTATCTGCTCAACGAGATGGTCATCTTGCTGCTCTGGGCGTCTGTGGCAGTGCAATGGAATGTGCTGACAGGACATGCGGGTGTATTTTCACTGGGCCAGATGCTGCTGTTTGCGATCGGTGCCTACACAGTGGCGATGACCAGCACGTATCTGGGCCTCAGCCCGTGGATCGCGATGCCCGTCGGTGGGCTGCTGGCAGCGGTGGCCGCGCTTCTGATCGGGCTTGCCTGTTTACGGCTGGCGGCAGCGTATGTCGCGCTGCTGACCTTTGCGATGTCCTACATGGTCTATGTTCTGATCATTACCGAAACCAATTGCTTCACGACGTTCGGCGGCGGCTGCCAACGGTTTTTCGGTGGCACATCCGGGTTTAGCCGGATCGAGGATCTGGGCTTTCGCCAACTTCTCAAGCGCGACTGGATCGTGGGCAACTATTTCACCGTGCTCGGCGTTTTCGCGATGTCCTTCGTGGCGTCGATAATCGTGATCCACGGCAGGCTTGGACTGGCGTTTCGCGCCATTGCCGACAGCCCCGTCTACGCGGCCGCACGTGGCCTGAACAGAACGCGCTTCAGGCTGATCGCCTTTGTTGTCACCGCGTTCTTCACCGGCCTTACGGGGGCGGCTTACGGGGCGCACTTTCGTACTGCCGGACCCAGCCTTTTCGATTTTTCGACGCTGCTTTTCATTCTGTCCATGATGATTGTGGGGGGGCTGCGCTCCACATGGGGGCCGGTGGCCGGAGCGGCAATCATGATGGGCATCGTCGAGATCGCCAAAGATGTGAGCGATATCCGTAATACGTTGATCGGGCTGGTAATCGTGGTGTTCGTCGTGTCGATGCCGGACGGCATTGCGGGGTTCGTCCGGAAATTTTTCAATGCCCTCGCCCGTCCAAAAGCCAAGGAGACGAACTGATGTACGACACGATCATTCTTGGAGCGGGATCCGCCGGCTCTGTACTGGCCTCCAGACTGTCCGAAGACCCGGATCGAAAGGTATTGCTGCTGGAAGCCGGCGGCGACGCGCCGATCAACTCCAGGGTGCCGTCGGACTGGGTCACGCTGTTCAATACCGAGCACGACTGGGGCTATCACACGGTGGCGCAGGAAGGCTGCCGCGGGCGGCGTATTTTCTGGCCGCGCGGCAAGATGGTCGGTGGTTCGGGCGCAATGAACGCCATGATCTATATCCGCGGGTTGCCCCGCGATTTCGACGGCTGGGCACAGAACGAAGGGTGCCCGGGCTGGGGCTGGGACAGCATGCTGGACGAGTTCATCGCCTCCGAAAGCAACGCACAGTTTGGCAATGACCCATTGCACGGTTCATCGGGCCCGCTGCATGTGCAGAACCCGACCTATACGCATCCCTACGAGCAAGCCTGGATCGACGCAGGTGTTGCGGCCGGCTTTGCACGCAACACTGATTTCAACGGCGCGCGACAGGACGGCTTCGGGTATTTTCAACTTGTGATCAAGGATGGCGCCCGCTTCGGGCCGAACCGTGCCTATCTCGACCCGGCCTTGTCCCGCCCGAACCTGACCGTTGAGCGGCATGTGCGCATCACCCGCATCGTGATCGAAAAGGGCAGAGCCGTGGGCGTCGAATACCTGAGAAACGGGCGGCCCGAACGGGTGCGCGCCGATAACGAGGTGATCCTGAGCGCCGGTGCGATCAACACCCCGCACTTGCTGATGGTCTCTGGCATCGGCCCGGCAGACCACCTTGCGCAGCATGACATCACGCCGATCTGCGACAGTCCCGAGGTCGGCCAGAACCTGCAAGACCACATCAGCGTGCCGATCTCATACTACACCAAGGAAAATACCGGTGTCGGTGCATGGGACGCGGCTTTTCTGGAAGCCAGCATGGCGCAATGGGAAAAGGATGGCTCCGGCCCCCGTTCGGTCCCTTGGGCGGCAGCGGGCGCGCATGTCTCGTCTCAGGCCGACGACAATCCTGATCTGCAACTCTACGGCGTCGTCAGCCCCCACCGCGACTATGGCCGGTTTCTGTCGGATCGCGCGGGCATGACCCTGCACGCAGTCCTGCAACGCCCCAAGAGCCAAGGTGAAATTCGTCTGCCCTCGGCGGACCCCCTTGCCGACCCGTTGATCGATCCGAAATATTTCGCCTCCGATCCGTCCGGACAGGACCTCGCCACGCTGGTCGAAGGCATTCGCATCCAGCGCCGCGTGGCCGAAGCCACCCCGCTTGCCAACTTGCTCAGCGGCGAGATGCAGCCAAGCGTCGATTGCCGCACGGACGCGGAACTGGAGGCGCATGTGCGCGGCCACTGCATGACCCTTTACCATGCCGCCGGAACATGCCGTATGGGTACGGAT
This sequence comes from Sulfitobacter sp., assembly GCA_041573235.1. GTDB lineage: Bacteria > Pseudomonadota > Alphaproteobacteria > Rhodobacterales > Rhodobacteraceae > Sulfitobacter. The sequence continues at coordinate 5,975 of JBFFQZ010000086.1, forward strand.
GCAGGGGCCGTCGTGGATTCCAACACGCTGCGGGTGAACGGCATCGACGATCTATATGTCGCGGATGCATCGGTCATCCCGCGCATGGTGTCAGGCAACATCCAGGCAACCGTGGTCGCGATCGCAGAACGTGGCGCACGCTCCGTCGCCAACTCGGGCGCCGGTTTCAAGGCCTGAGCGGACAATCTGCTGCAACACCGGTCTGATGAGGTTTTGCTGGCGTGTCCGTGAAGGCACGGCCGTCTTCGCGATGCGCAAAAGGGCTCACGTCAGCGCCTTTGGGACAGATTTGGGATTTCAGGAATGTTATGGCGGCCCCGGAAGGACTTGAACCCTCAACCTCGGACTTAGAAGGTCCTTGCTCTATCCAGTTGAGCTACGGAGCCGCGTGCGATCAGTTCGGAAAACTGTCTGCAGGGAGTGTCTAACGACGAGTTCGCATGAAATCAAAAGCAATCTTCACCGTTGACCTGATGATTTGTTACCAACGGCTCCGGTGCGCGGGTAAACGGCCCCCTGCGGGTCTTTCGGCCGTGCTCCGACGGACATTCCGCAGGGCATCGCGTCAATACTGACGGAACCAATCCGGCAGGGTGGTGCGGCAGACGTAGTTGATGAATGGAGGCTTGACGATCCCGCGCTCGGCATCGCGCACAGGGTCGTCACGGATCTGCTTGTAGCCCAGGGCGACCGCCTGCTCCCAGGGCAGTTCCTGCGTGGCTGCCAGTTTACGAAAGAAGCGCTTGGCGTGGTGGTCGGGCTTCGCCCAGCCGTTCACATTCCAGCTCTCGCCAACGCTGTCGGCAACCGCGCGCCGCACCGCGTTGGCTTCCTTCAGGGCGTCTGAATTCGCGTGTTTGAGATGCACGAAAAAGACGTCATCGGGCATCTCGAAAGGAAACTCATCGGTTCGCTTGTGGCCACAGAAGACACCGTGCCAACGCAGGGGCAGCGCCTTGCGGACGGCCCAGGCCTTGCTGTAATTGCCCGTCACGCAAGCAATGCTGCGATGCGCGAGCGCGCTGTCTGACGGCTTGAGCGGTACGTCGCCTTCAACCTCGGCCAGATTGAGCCCGAGCGCAAAAAGTGCGGGCGCCGAGGATGCTGCGAACAGGTCGCCAAACGATCCATGGGTTGCGGGATTGAAGCATACCAACTCATCCGCGTCGGTCTGAATGACCCAATCGTAAAGATTATTGAGCCCTGCCTGGATCGAATTCATCAATCTCATACGGACCCTGTCAAAATGTTTCAGATTGCCGCGCGGAACAGTGATGATACTGGCATCCGGGCAGATTTCTGCAATGCGCGGGTCATGGCCGTGTGAGATCACAAAAAGATTTCGGGGGCCGAGGTGCCCGCCGTAGTGCCTGTACCACTGGGCCAGGGCCCAATAGTCCTGATAGACCATCGTGATGGCGCAAATTTTCATTCGCAGATCCTTGTTTCGCATTTGGGTAGCGTGGGATCTGGGCGCGATCAAGGAATTGCCGTTTTCGGGGTCCGAATTTTGTTTTCCTGATGCTGTCTTTCAGCAGGTCGGGGGCGGATCGAGATGATTGTCCGCCGCCAGACGCGGAGCGCGCTGTGCCGGGCGTGCTCAGGGCCTGGCCGCTTGCGCGGCTGACCCATGGTAATTGACGTCTCGTGATCGGGGACTGAGGTTTCAGCACACTGTCTCGCCGATGTCTTAAGTCTTGGAGGTTTTCTCGACCGGTCCGCCAGCTTTTTCCCATGCGCCAAATCCATCCTTGAGATGCGCGGCCTCGAATCCCATGTCCTGCAACGTCGCCACCGAAATGGCCGAGCGCCAGCCAGAAGCGCAGTGGAACACGAATTTCTTATCCTGCGCAAAGACATCCTTGAAATAGGGGCTGTCGGGGTCGACCCAGAATTCCAACATCCCGCGCGGGCAGTGAAAGCTGCCGGGGATGAACCCCATGCGCTCGCGTTCGCGCGGGTCGCGCAGATCGACGATCTGCACGGTGGGATCGTTCACCATGGCGATGCCGTCGGCGGTCTCGATTTCTTCGATCCGGGCGCGGGCATCCGCGACCATCTGGGCGGCACTGATTTTCAAAGCCATGTTGGGTCCTTTCAGAGTTTCGACAAGAGCGCGGGTGTGGGCCAGGCATCGGCGGGCAGGCCAAGGCGTTCCTGTTCCGCGCGCACAGCCGCGCGGGTTCCGGCGCCAAGGATGCCGTCCACCGCGCCCACGTCATGGCCCCTTGCCTGCAACTTGCGCTGCAAGGTTTTCATCTGTGCGCCGTTCAGCCCCGGCGCGGGGTCGCCCGCGTCGAACACCGCTGCACCGCCGAGGCGGGTGGCGAAATAGGCGGCGGTCAGAACGTAGGTAAAGCTTTGGTTCCATTCGAAATAGACCTGGAAGTTCGGATAGGTCAGGAACGCGGGGCCGCCACGCCCCTGTGGCACGATCAGCGACGCGGGCAGGTCGCGCGCCAGCGTACCGTTGCGCGCGGTGATCCCCATCGCGGCCCACTCGGAGGCCGGTTTTTGCAGGTCCAGACCGCTGAGCCGCCAGTCGAAGCCGTCAGGCACGGTCACCTCATCGATCCATGGCTCGCCCGCGCGCCATCCCAGCGCCGACAGCATCTTGCCGCCCGACACCAGCGCGTCCGGCGCGGACGTCTTGAGCGACACGTGGCCGTCGCCGTCGCCGTCGGTGCCGTTCTCGAGGATGTCGCGGGGCAGCATCTGGACCATGCCGATTTCGCCGGCCCAGGCGCCCGTGGTGGTGGCAGGGTCGAAATCACCCCGCTCGAACAGCGTCATCGCGGAAAATATCTGCGGCCGGAACAGCGCGGGACGTCGGCAGTCATGGGCCAGGGTCGCCAGGGCATTGGCGGTGTTGAAGTCGCCCTGAAAGCTGCCGTAGTCCGTCTCGAACGCCCAGAACGCCAGCAGTACGCCACGGTCGACGCCGTAATCCGCTTCGATCCGGTCAAACACGGCGTCATAACGCGCGGCGTTGGCCTGCCCGCGGGTGATCCGATCTGCCGAAATCAGGCGCCGGGCGAAATCCACGAACGGGCGCTGGAAGACGCCCTGCGCGGCATCGGCGCGCAACACCGCGGGATCCTGCCTCACACTGCGCAGAAACCTGTCTGCGGTGCCTGGGGCGATGCCTTGGGCGATGGCTTCGGTTTTCAGGCCCTTGATGAAATCTGCAAAGGGTCCGCCGCAGGGCGTTTCGGCCACGGCACCGAACGGAGATATCGCCAGCAGGGCGGCAGTCACAAAGGAGCGCATCATAATCCTCGGTCCAGATTCAATCCAGCAGGACCAACAGGAGCGTCAGTCCCAACATGATGCCCCAGGCCCGCCAGAGCTGGCGCAGGGCGGCGTCGATCTCGACCGGGCCGATGGTGCGCGCCCCCGCGCCGTTCACCCAGTCGAAATCCTGCATCCGGCCATCATAGGCGCGCGGACCGGCCAGCGCCACACCAATGGCACGCGCCATCGCCGCTTCGGGCCAGCCGGCGTTCGGAGAGCGGTGCCGCCGGGCATCGCGCGCAATTTCGCGCCACGCGGACCAGACGCCGCCGCCTGCCGCAATCAGCATCGCCGTCAGCCGCGCCGGGATCCAGTTCAACAGGTCGTCCATCCGCGCCGCGGCCTTGCCGAAACGTTCGTAGCGCGGGGAGCGGTAGCCGATCATGCTGTCGGCGGTGTTCACCACCTTGTAGACCATCAGCCCCGGCAGTCCGGCCACAAGGAACCAGAATGCAGGCGCAATCACCCCGTCCGACAGGTTTTCCGCTGCACTCTCTATGGCCGCGCGCGCCATGGACGGGGCGTCCATGGCCTGCGTGTCGCGGCTCACGATCAGGGACACGGCGCGTCGCCCGTCGCCCAGGGACACTCGCAGCCCGTCCGCCACCGCCGCCACGTGCTGCACCAGCGACCGTTGCGCCAGCAGGACTGCCGCCAGCACGATCTGCACCAGCGTTCCCATCA
>JBFFQZ010000087.1:0-9709 GCA_041573235.1 Sulfitobacter sp.
AAGGCCCTGAAGGCTCAGGCTCGGTTTGCCAAGATCGACACCGAACAGTTTCCCGGGATCTCGCAGCGACTTCAGATCAGGGGCATTCCGCTGTTGATCCTCTATTCCGGAGGGCGCGAAGTCGCGCGCCTGTCCGGTGCCCGCCCGAAGGACGATATCGAGGCATTCGTGCGCCAGCATCTCTGACGGCGGTATCTCGGCCCGCTCAGGGTTCCGGTCTTTACTGGTGCCGCGCGGCGCCGACTGGCAGCTGCGGAGCGGTGTGTCATTGATGCGGATCAATACAGGCGCCGTACCCGTGCGGTAGCCTGCGACAAACCCGAACAAAAGGATCGAAGATGACACAGAACCAGTCCCGCCCCCCTTCGGAAGACCCTCCCGAAGAAGCACCGCAGCCCGTTGACCCGAAAAAGGCCCCCCCCGCGCCGGAAGACCCACAGCCCTCGGACCCCGAGGACGCTCCCGCGACGCCGGAGGTGCCCAAACCGGATGCTCCGCCCGAAGAGCCCGAGCCTGACCCCTTTGATGAAGGCAATTTTCCGGTCTAGGGCAGGCGTGCCCGCGCGTGACCTGAATTTGGGCCGGGGTGACCGCGCACAGGCCCGGCGCCCTTGCGTTATGTGCTGATCCGCGACCCGCGGCACAGAGAGGTTATATCCGACAGCTTTGGACGTTCGCACGACGTGCCCTGCGGGCGCTGGTATTTTACCGGCGATTAAGGTTTGTTGTGTGTTCACATTCGGTTGTTTGGCGGTATAGCCTTGGCGGATGATATGGAATTCGGGTGCGGGGGCGGACATGACACGACATGGTGGTGAGCTTTTGGTCAAGAGCCTTGTGGCCTTGGGGGCGCGGAAGAGTTTCGGCGTCCCGGGAGAGAGCTATCTTGCGGTGCTGGACGCGCTGCATGACACAAAGGGGCAGCTCGACTTCGTGCTGTGCCGCAACGAGGGCGGCGCGGCGTTCATGGCTGCGGCCTATGGCAAGCTGACGGGCAGTCCCGGCATCTGCCTTGTCACGCGTGGACCCGGCGTCACCAACGCGTCGATCGGCATTCACACCGCGATGCAGGACAGCTGCCCGATGCTGGTCTTCGTAGGCCAGGTCGGGACCGATATGCGCGGGCGCGAAGCGTTCCAGGAAATCGATTATCGCGCAATGTTCGGCACGGTGGCGAAATGGGCTGTCGAGATCGACGACGTGGACCGCATCCCGGAAATCCTCGCTCGGGCGTGGAAGACGGCGACGACGGGGCGTCCCGGCCCTGTCGTGATCGCCTTGCCCGAAGACATGCTGACCGCGCGCACGGACGTGGCACCGCTGAGTGGCCCGGCGGCCTATCCCGAACCCGAGCCCGCGGCCGCGGCCCTCGCGCAGGCGCGCGAAATGCTGGCCGGGGCCGCGCGGCCGCTGATCCTCTACGGCGGCTGCAACTGGACGCCCCAAGGCTCTGCCGACCTGCAGTCCTTTGCCGAAGGTTCTGATATTCCTGTGGTTTCCGTGTTCCGCTATCAGGATCAATACGACAATTTTTCGCCAACCTTCTGCGGTGAGGCAGGGGTCGGCATGGTGCCGTCGGTGCGCAAGCTGATTGCGCAGGCGGATGTGATCCTGGCGGTGAACAACCGCTTTGGCGAGAATTCCACCGAGGGCTACACGCTGTTGGACGTGCCGCAACCGAAACAGCGGCTGATCCATGTGCATGGATCGGACCTGGAACTGGGCAAAATATATCAACCGGAGCTGGGCATCCAGGCGGGGCCGAATGCCTTTGTCAGTGCGCTGGCGGCGCGGCCGGTCACGGGCGGCTGGGCGGATTGGCGCGCCGAGGGCCGCGCGGCCTACGAAGCGGGCCTTGATCTGCCGGATCTGCCGTCGCCGGTGGACATGGGCAAGGTCACGGCACATCTGCGCGAGGTGCTGCCCGAGGATGTGATCGTGACCAACGGCGCGGGCAATTTCACGGTCTGGCCGAACAAGTTCTTCCCCTTCGGCCCGCGCGCGCGGCTGCTGGCGCCGCAATCGGGCGCCATGGGCTACGGCGTACCTGCGGCCGTGGCGGCCAAGGTGGCGCATCCCGAACGGACAGTGATCTGTTTTGCCGGCGACGGCGATTTCCAGATGACCAGTCAGGAACTCGCGACAGCGGCACAGGCGGGCGCGCAGCCGATCATCCTGATCCTTAACAACGGCATCTACGGCACGATCCGCGCCCACCAGGAACGCCACTATCCTGCCCGCGTGTCGGGGACCGACATGGTGAACCCCGACTTCGTGGCGCTGGCCAAGGCCTATGGCTTCCACGCCGAGCATGTCGCGACAACCGATGCCTTCGCCGCCGCCTTTGAGCGGGCTTTGGCCTCAAGCACCGGTGCGGTGCTCGATCTTGATATCTCGCCCGAGGCGCTGACCCCGCGCGTCACCCTGTCCCAGATGCGCGATGCGGCCCTGCAGGCAAAGCAAACCGCGTGACCCGCGCGCAGGACATCCGCCTGGGCGCCGACATTGGCGGCACGTTCACCGACATCGCGTTGGAGCTGCGCGGCGCGTTGCACTCGGCCAAGGTGCTGACCAACTACGCCGCCCCCGAGCAGGCCATTCTTGACGGCATCGCAATCGTGACCGAACAGGCGGGCATCGCGCTGAGCGACATCGACAGCGTCATCCACGGCACGACCCTTGCCACCAACGCGCTGATCGAGCGGCGCGGCGCGCGCACGGCGCTGGTGACGACCGACGGCTTCCGCGACGTGATCGAGATGCGCACGGAAAACCGCTTTGCCCAATACGATCTGAACATCCAGCTGCCGCCGCCGCTGATCCCGCGCGAGGATCGTTTCACGGTCAAGGGCCGCATCGGCGCGCAGGGCCAGGAGCTGCAGCCGCTGGACGAAGAAGCACTCGAGGCGCTGGCCGACACGCTCCGGGCCGAAGGCTTTGGCGCGGTCGCGATCGGATTCATCCACTCCTACCTGAACGGCACCCACGAGGCGCGCGCCCGCGAGATCCTGGCCGCGAAGCTCGACGTGCCGATCTCGATCTCCTCCGAGGTCTCTCCGCAGATGCGCGAATTCGAGCGGTTCAATACCGTCTGCGCCAATGCCTACGTGCGTCCGCAGATGGAAAGCTATCTGGCGCGGCTGCAGGTGCGCCTGAAAGAGATGGGTGCGACCTGTCCGGTGTTCATGATCCATTCCGGAGGCGGGCTGATCTCGGTCGAGACGGCGGCGGCGTTTCCGGTGCGGCTGATCGAATCCGGCCCGGCGGGCGGGGCGATCTTTGCTGCCGACGTGGCACAGCGCTTCGGGCTGGACAAGGTCGTGAGCTTTGACATGGGCGGCACCACCGCCAAGATCTGTCTGGTCGAGGATTTCAAGCCGCAGACCGCGCGGAGCTTTGAGGTCGCGCGCAGCTACCGCTTTGCCAAGGGGTCGGGGATGCCGATCTCGATCCCGGTGATCGAGATGATCGAGATCGGGGCAGGGGGCGGCTCCATCGCCTGGGTCGACGCGATGGGGCGGATCCAGACCGGCCCGGAATCCGCGGGCTCCGAGCCGGGGCCCGCCTGTTACGGGCGCGGCGGCGCGCGCCCCGCGATCACCGACGCCGACCTCGTGTTGGGCAAGATCGATCCGGACAATTTTGCCGGCGGCGAGATCAGGTTGTCGCCGGAGGCGGCCCGCACCGCCATCCTGGATCACGTCGGCAGCAAGCTGGACCTCGATCCACTGGCGGCGGCCTTTGGCATTGCCGAGGTGGTGGACGAGAACATGGCCAACGCGGCGCGGGTGCATGCGGTCGAGAACGGCAAGAACATCGGCGACAACGTGATGATCGCCTTTGGCGGAGCGGCGCCGCTGCACGCTGCGCGGCTGTGCGAGAAACTGTCGATCGACAGGTGCCTGATCCCGCAGGGCGCTGGGGTCGGATCGGCCATCGGGTTCCTCAAGGCGCCCTTCGGCTACGAGGCGCTGGCCTCGAAGATTGCGGCCCTCAGCGGGTTCGACCCGCAGGCCACCAACGCGATGCTGGACACGCTGAAGGCCACCGCCGAAAGCTTTGTTCGCGCGGGCACCGAGGGCGCGATCACGCGCGAGGTCACGGCCTTCATGCGCTATGCGGGGCAAGGCTGGGAGATCCCCGTGCCGCTGCCCGACCGCGCGTTCACGGACGCCGACCGTGAGATGATCGAGCGGGCGTTCCGCGCGCGCTATGCGCAGTTCTTTGGCCGCGCCGTCGACGGGCCCGAGATCGAGTTCGTCACCTGGTCGGTCAAGGCGCAGGACATCCGACCCGCCCCGCAAGGCGTGATGTTGACCCAAGAGGGCACGGTTGTGGACGCCCAAGCGACCCGGACAGTGTTCGACCCTGCCAGCGGCGCCGAGCTTGACACCGCGATCGTCGCGCGCAGCAGCCTGCACGGCGGCGCGCGTGTCACCGGCCCCGCGGTCATCGTCGAGCGTGAAACCGCGACCGTCGTCACCCGGCCCTTTGATGCCGTGATCCAGCCCGACGGCACGATCCTGTTGATCCGGAAAGGACGCTGACATGTCGCAGGTCGATGAAATTCGCATGCAGGTGATGTGGAACAGGCTGATCTCGGTGGTCGAGGAACAGGCGATGACGCTCCTGCGGACGGCCTTTTCCACCTCCGTGCGCGAGGCGGGCGATCTGTCGGCGGGCGTCTACAACGCGCAAGGGCAGATGCTGGCGCAGGCCGTGACCGGCACGCCGGGTCACGTCAACACGATGGCCGAAGCGGTCGGCAACTTTCTGGCGGCGATCCCGCGGCAGAACATGTTCCCCGGCGATACCTATGTCACCAACGATCCTTGGCTGGGCACGGGGCATTTGCACGACATCACCATGGTCACGCCGGTGTTCAAGGGCGATGCCCTCATCGGCTTTTTTGCCTGCACGGCGCATGTGGTTGACGTGGGCGGGCGCGGGTTCGGGGCGGATGGCAAATCGGTCTACGAGGAAGGCATCCAGATCCCGATCATGAAGTTCGCCGAACGCGGCGTGGTGAACGAGGTGCTGGTCAGCCTGCTGCGCGCCAACGTGCGCGAGCCCAACCAGGTGGTGGGCGATTTTTACTCGCTTGCGGCCTGCAACGATGTGGGGTTGCGACGGCTGCTGGAAATGCTCGAGGAAGTCGACCTGCCCAGCCTCGAAACCCTTGGCGATTTCATCCTGTCGCGCACCCACACGGCGGTGATGGAGCGGATCGCGGCGCTGCCCAAGGGCGCGTGGTCCAACGAACTGTTGACCGACGGCTACGACGAACCGATCAACCTGGTCGCACAGGTGCGCATCGAAGACACCCGCGTGCATGTGGACTTCGACGGTTCGGCGCCGGTCAGCCGCTGGGGCATCAATTGTCCGATGATCTATGCCAAGGCCTATGCCTGCTATGCCATCAAATGCGTGGTGGCCCCCGACATCCCCAACAATGCGGCGTCGCTGGCGGCCTTCGAGGTGTCCTCGCCCGTCAATATCGTGAACGCCGAGCGTCCCGCGCCGGTCAGCCTGCGCCACGTCATCGGCCACATGGTGCCCGACGTGGTGCTGGGCGCACTCGCGCAGGCGTTGCCGGGTCAGATCCAGGCCGAGGGGGCGGGCGCGCTGTGGAACATCCACATCTCCGCGCGGCCCGTGGCCGGGCACGAAGGGCGGCGCTCGGAGGTGCTGATGTTCAACTCTGGCGGCATGGGCGCGCGACCGACCCTTGATGGCTTGAGCGCGACCGCATTCCCCTCGGGGGTGCACACCATGCCCATCGAGGCGACCGAGCATTCCGGCCCCATCGTGATCTGGCGCAAGGAACTGCGCCCGGATTCGGGCGGCGACGGGACCTTCCGCGGCGGTCTGGGCCAGCACATCGAAATCGCCCCCGCCGACGGCCACGAGTTCGACTTTTCGGCGATGTTCGACCGCGTCGGCACCGCGCCTCTTGGCCGTGACGGCGGATTGCCCGGCGCCACGGGCCGCGTGGCGCTGGACGACGGCACCCGGCTGCGGCCCAAGGGTTGGCAATCCGTCCCGGCGGGCCGACGGCTGATCCTCGATGCCCCCGGCGGCGGTGGCTACGGAGACCCCGCCAAAAGATCAGCGCAGAGCCGCGCCGAAGACCTGCGCAAGGGGTATGTCACGAAAACCGACGATTGACGCGGATCAGGCGCTGCCTTTGCCGCGGCGGGGTCAGATGCCGAGCGTCTTGACGAAGAGAATTGCAATAACCAGCAGAAATACCGTTTCGACGATCAGGATGACGCCATAGCTTGGCCGGACCTGCGCGAATTTGGCCAGGTTGGTTTTGATGCCCAGCGCCGAGATGGCAACGACCAGACACCAGCGTGACACCTCCGCCGCGATATCAATGACGATGCGCGGCAACAGGCCTGTATTTGCCAGAACGGCCAGCACGACGAACATCACGAGAAACCACGGCAGTGCGACCCGCTGGCTTTGCGCCTCGCGAAAGCTGAACATCACCACCAGCATCACCACGGGCAACAGCGCCACGCGCAGCATCTTGACGAAGGTGGCGATGACACCGGCGTCATCGCTGATCGAATAGCCGGCACCGACCACCTGCGCGACGTCGTGGATCGTGGCCCCGATCAGAAAGCCGCTTTCGACCGCGCTGAGGCCCATGGCCTGGAACAGCACCGGATAGGCGACCATCGCGACGGTGGACAGGGCAGTGACCGCGATCACCACGAACAGAGTGTCCTTTTCGCGATCGGGACGGGGCGGCAGCACCGACGCAATCGCAAGGGCTGCGGAGGCGCCGCAGATCGCGACCGAGCCACCCGCCAGCAGACCGAACGCCATGCCACGCCCCAGGAACCGCGACATCAGTGCGCCGCACGCCAGCGTCGCCAGAACGAACCCGAGCACTGCCAGTACCGGGCCGATCCCGATGGTTTCCACGTCCCCGATGCTCAGCCTTAACCCCAGGAGGCCGACGCCGAACCGCAGCAGCGTCTTGGCCGAAAATTCGACGCCCGGTTTGCACGTCGTGTCGTCGGCCAAAAAGTGGAATGCAATGCCGATCAGCAGCGCAAACAGCATGATCGGCGCGCCGTAATGTTCGGACAGGAAGGTCGCAGAAGCCGCGATGACGGTGGCCAGCATGACGCCGCCGAAAAGCGGTTGTGCACGCGTGCGGAAATTCGAGAGCATGTGTCGGCTCCTTTGGTCAGGGGGTCCGTTTGCGTTCGGCACCGGAAAAGTCGATGAGTGCGTCCACCAGCACGTCAAGCGTATCAAGCACCGGCACCGGCGCCGCTATTTCCTTGCTGATCAGCGAAAATTCTGTGCATCCGACGATGATTCCGGCAGCGCCCCTTCGGGCCAGCGCCGTGCTTTCGCGGTCGAGCAGGGCGATGTCAGAGGCGCATGGCCCGTTTTTCTTGATGCTGCGGATCGCGGCAAGAATTGCGGTTTCGTCTTCGGGGAAGATTGCCGTCAGCCCGACCTCATGCAGCATGTTCTGAAACAGGCCCGTGCTGTTTGTCGCAGGAGAGGCGAGTATGCCGATCTGCGCCCCCTTGGCCATGTCGCGCGCAAGCGCCGCACAGGCCAGTTTGGGCATGTTCAGCAGCGGGATGGCGACCCGGCTCTCGATTGCCGGGGCGTAGAAATGCGCGGTGTTGCACGGCATGGCCAGCGCCTGCGCGCCCGCGTGCTCCAGCCGTGCGGCCATGTCGCCAAGAACGGGGCCGGGATCTGGTCCGTCCCGTTCAATCAGATGGCGGATGCGCGAGGGCACCTGCGGGTTCATGTCCACGAACATCGGGACATGATCCTGATCATCCTGTACCGCGGTGGCGGCATGGACCCGCTCCATCAGCGCGATCGTCGCCTCGACACCCATGCCGCCAAGGACGCCGATACGCCGAAGTCTGTCTGGATCAGATTCCATGCCGCGCGCCAATCACGACCAGCGGTCGGAGAAGTCGAACGCCGCGTCGTAGCCAAACAGCGCCACCGATCCGCCGGTGTGCAGGAAGACGACGCGCTCGCCCTTCTTGAAGTGGCCCTTGCGGATCAGATCGATAAAGCCCGCAGCCCCCTTGGCCGAATAGACCGGATCGAGCAGAATCGCCTCAAGCTCTGCGAACATCTTGATCGCCTCGATGCCGCTTTCGGTGGGGATGCCATAGCCTTCGCCGACGTAATCGGTGTTGGCGACAACGTCTTCGCGCGCCACGACACCGGGGCAGCCCAGTTTCTCGGCGGTCTTGCAGGCGAGGTTATAGACGTTTTCTTCCTGCTTGGCCTTTGGCGCGCGCACGCCGATGCCCAGCAGCGGGATCTGCGCATTCATGGCCTTCAGCCCGGTGATCAGGCCCGCCTGGGTGCCCGCACTGCCGGTGGCGTGCACGATGTGGTCGATCTTCATGCCGCTGTTGTTGACCTGGTTCAGCATTTCGAAGGCGCAATTGACATAGCCAAGCGCACCCGTCGCGTTCGAGCCGCCACCGGGGATCGTATAGACCTTCTTGCCGTCGGCGCGCATCTCGTCGGCGACTTCTTCGATCACGGCGTTGAAATCGGGGCCCATGGGGCGCTTTTCGGTGGTGGCGCCGTGCAGGTGGTCCAGCAGGACGTTGCCGTTGTTGTTGTAGTTGGCATTGTTCGACCCGGTGCGGTCTTCGAGCACGATGTGGCACTGCATGCCCATCTTGGCGGCAAAGGCGGCTGTCTGGCGGGCGTGGTTGGATTGGGTCGCACCCTGCGTGACGATGATCTCCGCGCCCTGAAGCTCCGCTTCGGCCATCAGAAATTCGAGTTTGCGGGTCTTGTTGCCGCCGGTGGACATGCCGGTGCAGTCATCGCGCTTGATCCAGATTTCGGGCCCTCCCAGCTCTTTGGTCAGGCGATCAAGACGCTCCAACGGGGTGGGCAGGTGGGCGAGAAAACGGCGGGGAAAGCGGGCGAGATGCATGAGGCTGATCCTTAATTTGCTATTTTCGAAGTTTACACGCCAATAAATTTGAATGCTAATGCAAATTCACGTAACTAAGTTGCGTTGCTTGCAAGTTTATGAATTGGGGATGCTGAGCTGATGCGTTTGGAGTGGATCGACGATATTCTGGCTGTACTTGATAGCGGATCGCTGGCGCGTGCCGCCGAAAAGCGGTCCCTGACGCAATCGGCATTTACCAGGCGCGTGCGTCTGATCGAGGACAGCATCGGCGCGGAGCTTTTCGACCGCCGCCGCAAGCCCGTGACGCTTTTGGCTGGCGTGGAGCCGCTGGCCCCCGAGCTGCGCGAGCTGAGCCTGCGGCTGCGGAATTTGCGATACAGGCTGAAAACGGCGACCAGCCAGACCGGCGGCGCGCTGAGCTTTGCGTGTCAACATGCGATCACCACGACCGTTTCGCCGCTGATTGTCCGGGCCCTGACCCTTGAGCGCGACGCATCGGTTCGTGTCCGTTCATCCAACCAGGACGAATGCATGATGCTGCTGCTGTCCGGCGAGGTGGATTTCGCGGTGATGTACAGCCTGCCGGGCGAGGATACGACGCATCTTGCGCGGGCCTTCGAGGATCTGGTCCTTGGCCATGACCCTTTGGTTCCGGTCTGCGCGCCGTCGTTGCGCGACGAGGCTCTGTCGCACCAGATACCGGGGATCAGCTATCCTTCGGATGTGTTTCTGGGACAGGTCTTCGAGCGCAACATCGCCCCGCGGCTTCCC
>JBFFQZ010000088.1:0-9640 GCA_041573235.1 Sulfitobacter sp.
AAAGAAAGGACGACAGCGACGTCAGTTCCCAGAAGACAAGCAAAAGCAGTATGTTGTCAGACAGGACAATCCCGACCATCGCGCCCTGGAACAACAGCAGATAGGTAAAGAATTCGCCCATGTTGTCCTGCCGCGCGAGGTAGAAACGCGCGTAGGCGATGATCAACAGACCAATGCCCAGGATCAGCGTGGCAAAGAAAAAGCCGAGCGCGTCGAGCATCAGCGTCAGGTTCAGCCCCAGGCTGGGGATCCAGTCCACGCGCAGCGTCACCACATCGCCTGCCATGACCGCAGGCAGGTTCGTCATCAATCCCACAAAGGCCGCAAGTGACACCATGAAGGTCACCCCGGCACAGGCCGCGCGGCCCGCGGAATTCATGATCCCGGGCAGCAGCGCGCCCAGGAACGGCAAAGCAACAATCAGAAATAGGGACACGCGCGCTCCATATTGTTGAGGCCCGAAGCATGCCCCGGGTCTGTCGTCGGACCTTACTCCGGAATCTTTCCGGTAATGTCAAATACTCGCCGTGCTCTACGACCGCCCGGATGCGCGTGACCGATTGCCACACGCATGCCTTGGCTGAAATTCGGTCAGATGCAGCGCCCGCCGTCCACTTCCATGCACACCCCGGTGATCATGCTTGCCTCGTCCGAGCACAGGAAACATGCAGCATTGCCAAGGTCTTCGGGCGTCGAAAACCGGCCCAGCGGAATCGTCGCGAGGAACTTTGCGCGCATCTCGGGCGTGTCTTCTCCCAGGAAGGATTTCAGCAGCGGCGTTTCTCCGGCCACCGGGTTCAGCGCGTTCACCCGCACCCCTGCCGGCGCAAGCTCGACCGCCATCCCGCGCGTCGCGTTGTTCATCCACCCCTTGGACGCGTTGTACCAGTTCAGATTGGGCCGGGGCGACACGCCCGCGGTTGACGCGATGTTGAGGATGTTGCCCTGTCCGCGTGCCTTCATCAGCGGTACAATACTGCGCGCTGTCAGATAGACGGACTTGCAGTTGACCGCAAAAACCTTGTCGAAATCGTCTTCGGTGACCGTCTCCATCGGGCTGGGCAGGTGGGTTGTGCCCGCGTTGTTGACAAGGATGTCGATCTGGCCCCATGCCCCGATGGCGGCGTCGGTCATCGCCGCGACACTGTCGCCATCCGCTACGTTGGCGGTACATGCGATGACCTGATCACCCATCTCGCGGGCCAGCGCCTCGGCAAGTTCGGTGTTCAGATCTGCGATCATCACCTGCGCGCCCTCGGCCACGAATTTGCGTACCATCCCCGCGCCAAAGCCCGAGGCGCCGCCGGTGATGATGGCTGTTTTTCCGTTCAGGCGCATGCCTGTTCCTCCCATTTCTGTTTCAATACATAGCGCGTCAAACCGAAGCACGACACGATCTCCCGCCGCTCCAGGCAGGTCGCGGACCGGCGCCCCGTTGGCACCGACCTCACCCAGCGCAGCGCTGCATCAGCCATGAAAGGCCGCCACTGTCTTGAGCGTTGTGAACCCGTAGAGTGCCTCGAACCCTTTTTCGCGACCATGCCCGGACAGTCCAGAGCCGCCAAAGGGCAGCTCAACGCCGCCCCCTGCCCCGTAGTTGTTCACGAACACCTGCCCCGCGCGCAGGGCTTTTGCCAGCCGCATCTGCCGCGCCCCGTCGCGCGACCAGACGGAAGCGACCAGGCCATAGTCGGTGCCATTCGCGATCGCGAGCGCTTCGGGCTCGTCGGTGAACGGAATGATAACCTGGACCGGGCCGAAAATCTCGTCCTGTGCAAGGGTGTGCGAGGGGGGCACCCCTTCGAACAGCGTGGGCGCGACATAGGCGCCGCCGTTGGGCGCGCCGTCGATCACAGTGCCCCGGGCGGCGATGCTGAGGTCGGTGCCCCTGGCCAGAAAACCTTCGACGATTTCCTTTTGCCGAACCGAAACGAGCGGGCCGATGTTGAGATCCTGCATCGCGGGCCCCGCGCGCAGCGCAGCGTAGCGGTCGGCCATGGCGCTGACCACGCGGTCATAGACCCCACGCTGCACAAGGATCCGCGACGAGGCCGAGCATGTCTGACCCGCGTTCTGGATTCCTGCGTTCACGAGGAACGGCAGTGCCGCGTCAATGTCCGCATCGTCGAACACCAGCTGCGGGGATTTTCCGCCCAGCTCCAGCGTCACGGGCACCGCGTGCTGCGCGGCGGCCTGCTGGACCAGCCGCCCGGTACCGACGGAGCCGGTGAAGGAGATGTGATTGACGTCACCATGCGCGGTCAGTGCCGCACCTGCCTCGGCGCCCAGCCCCGGCACGACATTCAGCGCACCGTCCGGCAGGCCCGCCTGACGCGCCAGTTCGCCAAAGGCCAGCGCCGTCAGGCAGGCCTCTTCGGCGGGCTTCAGCACGGCCGCGTTGCCGGTGGCCAATGCCGCGCCCACCGACCGGCCAATGATCTGCATCGGATAGTTCCAGGGGACGATGTGCCCGGTGACACCGTGCGGCTCGCGCAGGGTATAGACGGTGTAGCCCTCGAGATAGGGAATGGTGGTCCCGTGCAGCTTGTCCACCGCGCCCGCGTAGAATTCCATGTAACGCGCAAGCGCGACGACATCGGCACGCGCCTGGGTCAGCGGCTTGCCGACGTCCAGCGCCTCCAGTTCGGCCAGCGCGTCGATGTTGTCGAGCACCAGTGCGCCCAGCCGTTGCAGCACACGTCCGCGTTCCAGGGCGGTCGCGCGGCCCCAGTCACCGTTGAACGCCGCGCGCGCGGAGGCCACGGCCCGGTCGATGTCCTCGGCGCCGCCGCGGGCGATCTCGCACAGCACCGTGCCATCCGACGGGTTGATCAGCGGCAGGGTGGCGCCGCTGGCGCTGCGGGTCCATGCGCCACCGATCAGGCAGAGCGTCGGGTCAATGTCGAGCGGGCGGATGGTCATTGCATGTTCCTCAGCAGCGTGACGCAAGAGTGGCGGCACGCCCGGCGCTTGGCAAGACGAAAGCTATGGCGCGATCTTGGCCGTCGCCTCGATTTCCAGCAGTGCCTCGTCCTCGACGAGTTCGGACACCACCAGCATAGACATCGCGGGAAACGTCCGGCCGATAACCTTTCGATAAACCTGCCCGATCTCGCGTTGGTGCGCGACATAGGTCTTTTTCGAGGTCACGAACCAGGTCAGGCGCACGATGTCGCTGGGTTGGCCGCCAGCCGCCTCGACGACTGCGACGATGTTGCGCAGCGCCTGCTCCATCTGGCCGATGAAATCATGACGTTCGAATTTCTGCTCGGCGGTCCAGCCGATCTGCCCACCGACATACAAGGTGCCGTCTTCGGTCAGCACGCCGTTGGCATATCCTTTGGCGGGGGCCCAGCCTTCGGGCTGGATCACTTGATGGGGCATGTGGGGTCTCCGGTGAGTTGCGCAAGGCCCGGCGGGCCGCTGGTGACGGGGTGGCGACGGTTCAAGGGCGCGCGCGCAGGGGCGTCCTTGCAGGACGGGTCGGCTCGGGGGTCGCGCCGCGCCATCTCAGACCCCCAGATACTGCGTGGTGACACTGTCCGACAGCGCATCCATCGAGCCCTGCCAGACGTCCGCACCGCGTTCGAGGATCGTGGCCCGGTCGGCGACCTGCCGCAATTCCCTGAGCGATTTGTCGACCACCAGTATCGCCATGCCTGTATTGGCCTTGAGCGTGGCAATCGCGCGCCAGATCTCTTGCCGCACGAGCGGGGCCAGCCCCTCGGTCGCCTCGTCCAGGATCAAGAGCCGCGGGTTGGTCATCAGGGCCCGGCCAATTGCCAGCATCTGCTGCTCGCCGCCCGAAAGCGAGGCCGCGGATTGATCGCGGCGTTCCTGCAGGCGCGGAAACAGCGTGGCGACGGTGGAGGCGTCCCAATGGCCGGGACGGGCCGCCGCCTGCAGGTTTTCGATCACGGTCAGGTTGGTGAAACAGCGTCGCCCCTCGGGCACAAGCCCCAGACCCAGCCGCGCGGCCCGGTGCGCGGGCACCTGCGCAAGGTCGGTGCCATCGAAGCGGATGGCCCCCGAGGTGACGGGAAGCAGCCTGCAAATCGTCTTTACGGTCGTGGATTTGCCCATCCCGTTGCGGCCCATGAGCGCCAGAACCTCGCCTTCGTCGATGTGCAACGACACCCCGAAAAGCGCCTGCGAGGCACCATAGGACGCGGTTACATTTTCGACGTCGAGCAGGCTCATGCCTCTTCTCCCAGATAGGCGGCGCGCACGGCGGGGTCGCTGCGAATTTCCGTGACGGTGCCTGTCGCGATGACTTTGCCATAGACCAGAACGCTGATCCGGTCGGCCAGTGCAAACACCGCGTCCATGTCATGCTCGACCAGAAGGATGGGCGCCTCGGCGCGCAGCCCGTCAAGGAAACCGGTCATGGTTTTCGATCCCGACGTCCCCAGCCCCGCCATCGGCTCGTCCATGATGAATGCCTTGGGGGTCAACGTCAGCGCAACGGCGACTTCAAGCTGGCGCCGCTCTCCGTGCGACAGCTCGGCGGTGCGGGTCGCGGATTTATCGGCCAGACCCACGCGCTCAAGCGCGCCTTGCGCCACCGCGCGCAGGTCCTGATGGCCCAATGCCGGGCGCCAGAAGCGAAACGGCGTGCCCGCCGCCCCCAGTGCGCCGAGCATGGCGTTTTGCAGGACCGTGTCTTCCATCGCCAGTTCCGAGATCTGGAAGGTCCGGCCCAACCCGCGCCGGGCCCGCTCCCGCGTGCTCAGCTGGGTGATATCGCGCCCCTCCAGCAGCACCTGACCGGCATCCGGGCGCAACCCGCCCGCGATCTGCTTGATCAGCGTCGACTTGCCTGCGCCGTTGGGGCCGATCAGCGCGTGGATCTCGCCCGCGCGCAGATCGAGCGTGATGTCATGGCTGGCCTTCAGCGCGCCGAAGGATTTGGTGATGCCGACGGTCTGGAGAACCGGATCAGTCATGGGCCGCCTCCCGCCCCGCGATCAAACCGATCAGCCCGCCACGGGCGAACAGGACGATGCCCAGCAACAGCACGCCGAGGTAGATGTGCCAGAACTCGGACAGCCCTCCAAGGATGTGTTCGAGCAGGATGAACACGATCGCGCCGATCACCGGCCCGAACAGCCGCGCGGTGCCGCCTATGATGATGAACACGATGATCTCACCGCTCAGCTGCCAGCTGAACATCGTGGGGCTGACAAAGCGGTTGAGATCGGCAAACAGCGCCCCCGCCAGACCGGTGATCATGCCAGACAGCGTGAACGCCACGAGCCGCAGTCGATAGGGCGAGATACCCACCGTTTCGACCCGGACCGGCGTCTGGCGCGCGGCGTTCAGCGCCAGCCCGAAAGGCGCGCGCGCCAGACGGGCGGTGAACAGCAGCACGGCGAACAGGATCACGACGCAGATGGCGTAGAACTGGATCGGATCAAGCGTATTGAGCCCCGGAAAGCCGTTGCGCACATAGATCGACAGCCCGTCCTCGCCGCCGTAGGCGGGCCAGCTGATCGCGAAATAATAGAACATCTGTCCGAAGGCGAGCGTGATCATGATGAAATACACCCCCGAAGTCCGCAGGCTGAGCGCGCCGATGGCCAGCGCGGCAAGGCCCGAGGCCAGCACCGCCGTGATCCAGATCACAGGCATCGATTTGGTTCCCTCCAACACGAAGGGGCTGGTCAGGATCGGATCATAGGCCTGCGCATGGCTGGCCAGGATGCCCATGGCATAGCCGCCAAGACCAAAGAACGCCGCGTGCCCGAGGCTGACCAGCCCTCCCAGCCCCAGCGCGATGTTCAGGCCGACCCCGGCAAGGCCGAGAATCACCGCCTTTGTGGCCAGCGTGATCAGGAACGGCTCGTCCACCATCCAAGCCCAGATCGGGAACAGAACGAGCCCCGCGACAACCGCGACATTCAAGATGCGTTCATGGATCATGCGCGTGCTCCGAACAGGCCGGTGGGCTTCCAGATGAGCACCACCGCCATGAGAATGTAGATCAACATCGACGCCAGTGCCGATCCGGCCGAGGAGGCAGAGGAATTATCCATGAAAAGCTTGAACGCTTCGGGCAACAGGACGCCCCCCAGCGTGTCCGTGAGCCCGACCAGGATCGCGCCCACCAGGGCGCCCTTGATCGACCCGATGCCGCCGATCACGATGACCACGAAGGCGAGGATAAGCACCGGCTCGCCCATGCCGACCTGCACCGACTGGATCGCGCCCACCAGCGCGCCCGCAAGTCCCGCCAATGCCGCACCAAGCGCAAAAACGATAGTATACAGCTTTGCGATGTCCACGCCCAGCGCCGCGATCATCTCGCGGTCGTTTTCGCCGGCGCGAATCTGGATGCCCAGACGGGTCTTCGAAATCAGCAGCGACAGCCCCCCGGCAATGGCAAGGCCGATGCCGATCAGCGTGAGGCGGTACAGCGGATACTGGATACCGCCCGGCAGGCTGACCGGCCCCGCCAGAGCGTCGGGAATGTTCAGAAACAGCGGGAAGGAACCAAAGATCCACCGGGTGCCTTCGGAAAAGATGAGGATCAGCGCGAAGGTCGCCAGCACCTGGTCCAGGTGATCGCGGTCATAAAGCCGCCGTATCACCAGCATCTCGATCAGCGCACCGGCGGCGGCGGCGGCGGCAAGTGCCGCAACCAGCGCCAGCACGAAAGACCCGGTCGCCCCCGCCACGGCTGCGGCGGCAAAGGCGCCAACCATGAAAAGCGATCCATGCGCGAGGTTGATCAGCCCCATTACGCCGAACACCAACGTGAGGCCGGCCGCCATCACGAACAGCATGATGCCCAGTTGCAGCCCGTTGAGGACCTGCTCGGCCAGAAGAATGAAAGACATGGGGAAAATCCGTCTTGCAGAAGGGGTCGGGGCGGCAGCGCGCCGCCCCGCAGCCCGCTACATCTTGCAATCAGCGGCGTAGCTGTCGGCGTGATCCGCAAGGGCGGTGCCGATGATCCTGTTGGTATAGACATCGCCCTCCTTGATCACTTCGCGCACGTAGATGTCCTGGATAGGGTGATGGTTGTCACCGAACCTGAAATCGCCCCGCGTGCTGTCGAAATTCGCAGCCTTCAGCGCGGCGCGGAAGGCGTCGGCGTCGGTCACGCTGGCCTGCGCCATCGCGGACAACAGCAAGTTGGCGGTGTCGAACCCCTGGCTGGCATAGAGCGACGGCAGACGGCCGTATTCCGCCTGAAAGCTTTCGACGAATGCCGCGTTGGTCGGGTTGTCGATGTCCTTGTTCCACTGGCTTGTGTTGACCACGCCGAGCGCCGCATCGCCCACCGCCTGCAGGATGCCCTGATCAAAGCTGAACGCCGGGCCCACCACGGGAATGTCCAGCCCGCTGTCGGCATATTGTTTCAGGAACGAGATTCCCATGCCGCCGGGCAGGAAAAAGAACACGCTGTCGGCGCCCGATGCGCGGATCTGCGCGATCTCGGAGGCATAGTCGGTCTGGCCCAGTTTGGTGAACAACTCGCCCGCGAGGGCACCGCCGTACTGTCGTTTGTAGCCGGTCAGCGCGTCCTGACCCGCGGGATAGTTGGGCGCGAGGATGAAGCTGTTCTTGTAGCCCGCGGTGTTGGCATAGGCGCCCGCCGCTTCGTGCAGGTTGTCGTTCTGCCAGGCCACGTTGAAGTAATTGGCGTTGCAGCCCCGGCCCGCAAGCGCCGAAGGCCCCGCGTTGGGCGACAGATAGAATTTGCCTTGCGCCACGGCGCCCGGCACCACGGCCATGGCAAGGTTCGACCAGATGATGCCGGTCAGCACATCGACCTTCTCGGATTGGATCATCTTGTCGGCAAGCTGCACCGCGATGTCGGGCTTGCGCTGGTCGTCTTCGACGATGACTTCGAGGTTGTCGTTGCCAGCCTGCTTCACTGCCAGCATGAAGCCGTCGCGGACGTCGATGCCAAGGCCGGCACCGCCGCCTGAAAGCGTCGTGATCATTCCGACCTTGACCTTGGCGGCATGACCATCGGCATAGGCGCCGGTGGCCAGACCCGCGAGGGCCGCCGCGAGGGCGAGAGATTTGAGTTTCATGGTGGTTCTCCTTGTTGGGGTGGCCTCTGACGGGCCGTTCAGGATGAGGGCCTCAGCGCGAAACGCTGAATTTTCCCAGTTTGAGTTTTCGGCAAGGCGTCGCAAAACACAATACTGCGCGGATACTTATAGGGCGCAATGGTCGCTTTGACATGGTCTTGGAGGGTTTTTACCAGCGCCTCGGACGGATCGGCATCGGTGACCACATGGGCCTGCACGATCATGCCGCGGTCGGGGTCCGGCACGCCGATCACGGCGCATTCGACCACATCCGCATGCGACAGAAGCGCGGCCTCGATCTCGGGGCCCGCGATGTTGTAGCCCGACGAGACGATCATGTCGTCGTTGCGCGCGGCGAAATGCAGATAGCCCTGCGCGTCCATCCGGAACGCATCGCCGGTGATGTTCCAGCCGTCCTGCACATAGTCCGCCTGCCGGTCGTCGGCCAGGTAGCGGCAGCCGGTGGGCCCGCGCACGGCCAGCCGCCCGACCTCGCCCCGCGGCATTTCGGTGCCGTCGGGGCCGATGACCCGCGCCTGATACCCGGTCACGGGTTTGCCGGTGCAGGCGGGCGCATGATCGTCGAAGCGGTTGGAGATGAAGATATGCAGCATCTCGGTTGCTCCGATCCCATCGAGCATGGGTTTGCCGGTCTTCGCCTTCCAGTCCTCGTAGACCGGCGCGGGCAATGTCTCTCCGGCTGAGACGGCGGCGCGCAGAGAGCTGAGGTCGGCGCCCTGCTCCATCGCCGACAGCATCGCCCGATAGGCCGTCGGCGCGGTGAAGCAGACGGTCGCGCGATACTTCTGGATAATCTCGATCATCTGCGGCGGAGCGGCGTTTTCCAGCAACGTCGCGGCGGCGCCGAAACGCAGCGGGAACACCGCCAGCCCGCCGAGGCCAAAGGTGAACGCCAGCGGCGGAGAACCTACAAAGACATCATCGGGCGTCACCCCCAGTACCTCGCGGGCATAGCCGTCGGCGATGATTAGAATGTCGCGGTGGAAATGCATCGTCGCCTTGGGCGTGCCAGTGGTGCCCGACGTGAACCCCAAACGCGCCACATCGTCGCGCCCGGTGCGCACCGCGTCGAACTGCACCGGTTTCTCAAGCGCAAGGCGATCAAGCTCAGCATCGTGGTTCGAGGTGCCGTCGAAGCCCGCGACGGATTTCAGATGCGTCGAGGTCTTGGCGCAGGCGACCAGCTCATCCATGAGGCGTGTGTCGCACAGGGCATGGGTGATCTCGGCCTTGTCCACGATCGCCGTCAGCTCGCCCGCGCGTAGCATCGGCATCGTGTTGACCACCACGGCACCCGCCTTGGTCGCCGCCAGCCAGCAGGCCACCATCGCGGGGTTGTTGGCCGAGCGGATCAGCACGCGGTTACCCGGCTGCACGCCCAGGTCCTCGACCAGGACATGCGCCAGGCGGTTGGTCCAGTCGGCCAGTTCCTTGTAGGTGCGGCGGCGGCCGTTGCCGATCAGCGCGATGCGGTCGCCGAAACCCTGCGCGACCATCCGGTCGGTCAGCTCTACCCCGATGTTGAGATGATCGGGATAGTCGAACCCCTCAAGCAGGAAATCCGGCCACTGGTC
>JBFFQZ010000089.1:0-9596 GCA_041573235.1 Sulfitobacter sp.
CACCGGCATCGGACCTGCGCGACGGTCGAAGCGCCCCGCGACCCAGCAAAAGAACGCGCCCGATATCAGCGTCACGATGCCGAATATGCCCACAAGCGTGATTGACCAGCTCAACACGCCCAGCGCATAGACCCCGCCGAAGGTGTACATCCCGTTCAGCGCGTCGCGGTAGAACATGGACGAACCGAGGTAAGCCAGCAGTGAAGGATGGCGCGGCAAGCCCCGGATCGTGGCAAGCAGGTCGCGCAGGCTGCGCCTGGTCTGAAACCGTTCGGCCCCCGGTTTCGGCTCGTCGCGGGTATACAGGAAGAACGGCACCATGAAGATCGCAAACCAGGCGGCCGCCAGCGGTCCAACGATGCGTGTGTCCGCCTTGGTCGCGGGGTCCAGACCAAAGAGCGGGGTCAGCCCGGCAATGGTCTTGCCGCTGCCCGTGGCCTGTAGGAACGCCAGCATGATCGCAAGAGCCGCGAGCCCGCCCAGGTATCCGAACGCCCAGCCCGAGCCGGAAATCCGCCCCAGTTCGGCCGGATCGTCGTGCAGCTCCGGCAGGTAGGAGTTGGTAAAGATCGTCGCGAACTCCATTCCGATAAGGCCAATGCCAAAGAAGAACAGTGCCCAGACGATCGAGAATTCATCCGGCGCGGTCCACCACAACGCGCCAGATCCGACAAAATACATCGCCGAAAACAGCCATATCCACGGCAGCTTGCGCCCGGAATTGTCAGCGATCGCGCCCAGAACCGGCGCCAGCACCGCAATCGCGATCCCCGCGAGCGCAAGCCCCCAGCCCCAATAGGCCTGCGCCTGCGCCTTGGCCGCGGCCTCTGCCATGCCGCCTTCAATCAGGTTGCCCGACAACGTGCCGGTAAAATACGGCCCGAAAATGAATGTCAAAAGAAGCGTATTATAGGGCTGGCTGGCCCAGTCGAAAAAATACCAGCCCCAGACCCGTTTGCGCCGTGTGATCGTTGCCATTGCCTGTCATTCCCGCCTGTTTCCCAATGTAGAGCAGGCTGGACAGAGTGGCGCAAGAAAAGGTTGCGATTGACCGATGCGCGACTTGAATACCTTTTTGAGGGAAGCGATTGGCCGCCTTGCAACTTACGCGGTTACGCGCGGCTTGAGGGCGAAACGAGAAGGGCAACGCGTATGATCCGTCTGATGCATTTCAGCACCCCGGCCCGGACATCAAATCGGTGCGGCATCTGGATGCGGGGCGTATCCGCTACCTTTGCACCCTTCGGGCCGATGCGCGGTATCTAGATCCCAGTCAACGCGAGGCGCGGGCGGTTTTCCGGGCCAGCACATCAACCATGAACCCGGCCGGACCCTTGTTCTTCGGGCGCGTTGCGCTTAACTGCGTCGAGGACACGGACAAGAGGACCGCCTGATGACATCGATCTTTCAAATTCTGATGCTTTTGCTGAACATTCTGTGGTTTTTCATCATTGCCCACGTGGTGATGTCCTGGCTGATCAACTTCCAGGTGCTCAACACGCGCCAGCCGTTGGTCGCGCAGATCTGGTATGGCATCAACCGCCTGCTGGAGCCGATTTATGCGCCTGTCCGGCGCTTTTTACCCAACATGGGCGGTATTGATCTGGCGCCGCTTGTTGTCCTGATCGCGGTGGCGATCGCGCGGATCGTATTGACCAATAACGCGGCTGCTTTCTACTAGGCTGGGGTTGCTGAGGTATTTGTAGAAGGGTGCAAGGGGAAGCCTTGCCCCTCGATGGCCGATGTGGGACTCGTTGGGCAGTTTTAATTCCACGCGATAGGACCCTGCATGTCTGGCGCTGCCCTGCTGCTGAAAGATGTCTTTGGCTTTGATGGCTTCCGCCCCGGACAGGAAGAGATTGTCGAGGCCGTGAAAGCGGGTGAAGACGTGTTGGCGATCATGCCGACCGGTGGCGGAAAATCCTTATGTTTCCAATTGCCTGCGCTGATGCGCGACGGGGTGACCGTGGTGATCTCTCCGTTGATCGCGCTGATGCGGGATCAGGTGCGCGCGTTGCAGGAGGTGGGGGTCGGCGCTGGGGCGTTGACCTCGGGGAATACGCCGGAGGAGACCGACGCGGTCTGGGAGGGGCTGGAAGCGGGCACGCTAAAGCTTTTGTACATGGCGCCCGAGCGGCTTGCGGCAGGGTCTGTCATGGGGATGCTGCGGCGCGTCGGGGTGCAATTGATCGCGGTGGACGAGGCCCATTGCGTGAGCCAGTGGGGGCATGATTTTCGCCCCGATTACCTGCGCATCGGAGAGTTGAAGCGTGCTCTGGGCGTGCCGCTGGCCGCATTCACCGCGACAGCGGATGCCGAGACCCGGGCGGAGATTGTCCAGAAGCTTTTTGACGGAACGCCGCCACGTGCCTTTCTGCGCGGGTTCGACCGGCCCAACATCCACTTGGCCTTTGCCGCGAAGAATGCCCCGCGGGCGCAGATCCTCAATTTTGCCGCTGCCCGGCGGGGGCAGTCGGGGATCGTTTATTGCGGCACGCGGGCCAAGACGGAGGGCATCGCGCGGGCGCTCAATGATGCGGGACAGCGGGCGATCCACTATCACGGCGGCATGGAGGCCGAGGACCGCCGCGTCGCCGAGCGTCAGTTTCAGCAGGAAGACGGGCTGATCGTCGTGGCCACCGTCGCTTTCGGCATGGGGATCGACAAGCCGGACATCCGCTGGGTTGCCCATGCGGATCTGCCCAAGTCGATCGAGGCCTATTACCAGGAAATCGGCCGGGCGGGGCGGGATGGCGCACCGGCCGAAACGCTTACCTTGTATGGGGCGGACGACATCCGGTTGCGGCGCAGTCAGATCGACGAGGGGCTTGCGCCGCCCGAGCGCCGCGCGGCCGATCACGCGCGGCTGAATGCCTTGCTGGGCCTTGCCGAGGCGCTGGAGTGTCGGCGCAAGACGCTGCTGGGGTATTTCGACGAGACCGGCGTGACCTGCGGCCGCTGCGATCTGTGCGATGCGCCGGCGGACACATTCGATGGCACCACCGCAGTGCGCAAGGCGCTGTCGGCAATGCTGCGCACGGAAGAGTGGTTCGGCGCGGGGCACCTGATCGACATCCTGCTGGGCAATGAAACGGACAAGGTCCGCCAGCGCGGGCACCAGTCCCTGCCGACCTACGGCGTGGGGACCGAGTATACCAAGGCGCAATGGCAGGCGGTGTTCCGCCAGATGATGGGTCATGACCTTGTCCGCCCGGATCCGGAGCGGCACGGCGCATTGCGCATGACCGATATTGCCCTGCCAATCCTGCGGGGCGAGGCGACAATCACCTTGCGCCGCGACAGCATCAAGGCCGCAGGCAGCGGCCGCCGCCCGGCGGTCAAGGCGATGGTCAGCGATGAGGACGCGCCACTGCTGTCCGCGCTCAAGGCCAAGCGTCGGGCGCTGGCCGAGGTGGCCAAGGTGCCGGCCTATATCATCTTTACCGACCGGACCCTTATCGAAATGGCCGAGACGCGCCCCGCGAACCTTGACCAGATGGCCGGGATCAGCGGGATCGGCGCGAAAAAGCTCGAGTCCTACGGCAGTGAATTTCTGACGGTCATCAACGGTGAGGCCGAGACGATGCACCCCCAGCGCCGCAAGCTGGCCGGAGATCGTGCGGGATCGGTGTATGATCAGCTGTTGGCTGTGCAGGCGGACCTGTCCCGGGGCACGCTGGGCACCGAAAAACCGCTGAGTTGTTCGGCGTCGCTGCTGGCCCGTGTGGCCCAGACCCGCGATGCGGATCATGCGACGCTGGAACGCATCCTGGGTGAGCGGCGCGCGGACCGTTTTGGCGCCGCGTTTCTGGATATACTGCGCCGCGCAGATTGAGGCCTGAAGCCGCAAAATGATCGGCGTGCCGCGACGGGACCGGCCAGGCGGCGGAGGCCTTGTGCGGAGAACCCGGAAGCGGACGGTCTTTGACAGCACAACCATCACCGGGCTGCGATATCCACCGAATGCGAGGTGGTTGTTCTTGTCGCGGCACCGTGACAGTAATCGCGGGGCGACTTGCGCGGTGTGAAACCCGACCTACTTCGCCATGTACGCAGTTACCGATACAGTCACGACGGAGGCCGCCTGGTGCTTATCTTGTTATCTCCCGCGAAAAACGTAGATGAAAAACGCGCATCGGGGCATGCCGCCACGTCTCCGAGGTTTCTGGATGAAGCCGAGGAAATCGTATCGGTTGCGCGGCAGTGGTCCGAACAGGACATCAGCGAGATCATGAAAGTCTCCGCCACGATCGCGAAGCTCAACGTGGAGCGCTTTGCAAACTGGTCGCGCGACGGGGACTGCGCAGCGGGGCTGATATTCGACGGCGATGTGTACAAGGAGCTCGATTTTGGCACGCTCGATGCGTATGCGGCGTCGGCGGCTTCGCATCGGTTGCGGCTGCTTTCTGGGCTTTACGGCCTTCTGCGCCCAACGGATGCGGTTCACGCCTACCGTATGGAGATGGGCCGGAAATGCCCCGGCCATGCCGCAGGTACGCTTTACAAATTCTGGGGAACAAAGATTGCCGAGGCCGTCGCGACGGATGCGGCGGCGCTTGGGACGGACACGATCCTCAACCTTGCCTCGATCGAATACGGCAAGGGTGTTGATGCGGCAGCCCTGGGTGATCTGAAAATGGTCAGCCCGCGCTTTGAGGAAGAAAAGGGCGGCAAGCGCAAGGTGATCGGCATCTCGGCAAAACGCGCCAGAGGGGCCATGGCACGGTGGGTTCTGGAAACCGGCGTGACCGAACGCGAAGAGCTTGAGGCATTCGATGTGGGCGGATACGCGTACGATCCTGAAGCCTCGACTGCGGATCAGCCGGTCTTCGTGCGATCCTGAAAAGGCGGCGGCCTTCCGTGATGCCGCCGTGCATGTATTCAGTGAACGCGCGCGCGGCGGACCATGCTCCGGCGCCGTCCTCAGTGCAAAAGATTACCCCGCTTCCGCCGGATCCTTGGTGATTGCCTGCGTGTCGGGGGACTGCGCGGTGCGGATGTGCGTTTCTATATCGGCCTTGCGCAGGGGTTTGGTCATGTAATGGTCCAGCCCCGCCTTCAGGATGGATTTGTCATCATCGGGCAGGGCATGGGCCGTCATGGCGATGATGGGCACATGTTTTCCGGAGGTCGCTTCGAGCGTACGTATGGCTCCGGTGGCTTGCTTGCCGTCCATGCCCGGCATGGAGATATCCATGAACACGACATCCGGCTCAAAGCTCTGGTACAGCGTGACCGCTTCTTTGCCATCGGTGGCGAACTTCAGGTCGATGTTGAGCGTCTTGACCATCTTGCTGAACACCAGCCGGTTCGTGCGGTTGTCCTCGGCTGCCAGCACGCGCATCTGGCGCGGGGGCTCGGGCGGGGGGGGCTTTTCCGGGCGCAGCGCCCCGAGCGCCTCGAACAGCATCCT
Source organism: Sulfitobacter sp. (assembly GCA_041573235.1). Classification (GTDB taxonomy): domain Bacteria; phylum Pseudomonadota; class Alphaproteobacteria; order Rhodobacterales; family Rhodobacteraceae; genus Sulfitobacter. The sequence goes on from JBFFQZ010000089.1 coordinate 5,414, forward strand.
GCGGGGCAGCGGTTTTTGCAGCATGGCGCGAAACCCGCTGGCGCGCGGATCGGCCTGCAGGCCCGCCGTGTTCGAGCTGAGCAGCAGTACCGGCAACCGCGCCCCCAGCGTATCGACCAGCGCCAGCCCGTCGAGATGCGGCATCTTGTGATCCGTCAGGATGAGGTCGATGCTGTCGTCGAGCCTGTCCACCGCCTCGGCGGTGTCTGCCGCGCCCACTGTGTCAATCTTGAGCTGTGCCAGCTGCCGTTCCAGGATCGTCCGGTTGGCGAATACATCGTCCACGACCATGACCCGGCGCAGATGCGTGGGCCACTCGGTCATGCCGACTTCTGCGCCGCTGACCGCGCCAAGCTCCAGCCGGAAGCCAAAGTTCGATCCGGCGCCTTCCTGCGACGTGACCCAGATTTCGCCGCCCATCATCTCGACCAGCCGCTTGGTGATCGCCAGACCCAGACCGGTGCCGTCAAACTGCCGGTTGCGTTCGTTTTCGACCTGATTGAATTCCCCGAAGATGTGGTCGATCATATGCGCCGGAATGCCGATCCCGGTGTCTTCGACCAGGATGTGGGGCGTCACGGTGCCTTTGTCGCTGTCGATGATTCCGGTCACCCGCACCATCACATGGCCTGCGCTGGTGAACTTCACCGCATTGCCGATGAGATTGGTCAACACCTGCCTGATCCTGCCCGCATCGCCCACCATGTCGATGGGCATGAACAGATCGTAGTCCAGCAACAGCTCCAGCCCCTTGTCGCGCGCCATCGGCTGCAAGAGCATGATGACTTCCTGGCAGGCGCGCTCAAGATCGAAGGGTACGCTGTTCAATTCCAGCCGGTCCGCTTCGATCTTGGAATAGTCGAGCACGTCGTTGATGATGACCAGAAGCGCCTCGCCCGAGTTCTTGATCGTCTGCACATAAAGCTGTTGTTCGTCGTTCAGCGGCGTATCGTCCAAAAGCTCGGCCATCCCCACGACGCCATTCATCGGGGTCCGGATTTCGTGGCTCATGTTCGCAAGGAACGCCGATTTCGCGCGGTTCGCGGCTTCTGCCTGCGCCCGCGCGGCGTCCAGCTCACGTTCATAATGCACCGTCGCCGTGATATCGAGCCCGAGCGACACCAGATCGCCGCCGGGCCCGCGTTGATCCACCAGTTTGATATAGGCGCCATTCCACAGCTGGATGACCTCGGGCGTCGGCGCCGGCTCTTGAAATCGGGCCAGCATCATCTGCCGCCAGGCGGTCGGGTCCACGTCGCCCAGATCCACGATCCCCTCATCCGTCATGGCCTGAAGGATTGTCACGTAATTCACCCCCGGCTTGATTGCTTCAAGCCCGTCAAAGACTTCAAGATATGCCTCATTGGCCATGATCAGATGATTGTCGGCATCGAAAAAGGCGAACCCGTCCCTGATCGTCTGGATCGAATGCCACAGCCGCCGCTCGACCAGCGCGATCTTTTCCTGCGCGGCGCTGAGATCGGATTTGACGCGCATGTTTTCGCCGCGAATGGTCTCGACCAGCGCGCGGGTATCCACGATCTCATCGGTCAGCTGTCGCGCGTGGCGGCCCAGTTTGCGGTTGGCGGCAAACAGCTCCGCCTTCTTGAGCTCCAGCATCCGTTCTGCCGCCAAACGGCCGCGCCGCTCTTCGGTGAGTTTCTGCTGTAGACTCATTCGTTCCTCTTATCCCGCACCGCGTCCGCAATCTTGTGCCTCCACATGGTAAAGAAGCGTTTAAGATCAGCTTGAAATCCTTTCCGTTCCGCCTGTCGGACCGATCGGGGCGTGGACAACACCCTTGCCTGGGCATCCTGCGCCATGGCAGCCTGACAACATTGGCAAAAAAGGGATCTGTGATGCGAATTTTGTGCGTGGCCTTCGGTATTGCGATGACCTTCATGGCGGTTTGCACGGGGGCCGGGGCCCAGACTGCACTGCCGGATCACCGGTACGTTTACAGCCAGGATACTGATTTCTACGGCGCTGACCTTGGCCCGCTGTTTGATACAACGCGGGCTGCCTGCGTGCGTGCCTGCAGCGCGCAGCCCGCCTGCGTGGCCTTCACCTTCAATACCAGGTCCAACGCCTGTTTTCCCAAATCCGATGTGTCGCAGGTCCAGATCTACGAGGGCGCTCTTTCTGCCCGAAAACGCCTCAGCAGCGCCGCTGCGCGCGACCGTGCCGCCACCCGGCAGAGCGATCTGACATTCCTGCAAGAGGCCGATCTTGATGCCGCCATGGCACTGGTACAGCAAAACGCCGACCGCTTTCCGTCCGGTGATCTGGCGTTGAACGACGCGGTGCTGGCGATGGAGGCTGCCATCGGGCGCGGTGACCGCGTGGCGGCGGCGCGCTGGGCGGGCAGTGCCGTGGCGCTGTCGGACAGGGGCGACCTTTGGGCGCAACTTGCCTGGCTGGGCCTGCGCCCACCTGACGGCACGCCGGGCGCCCTTGCGAACCGCTTGCACAGAGAGTCCATCCCGGCGGCGATCAACGCCTACCTGCGCAGCGACGACCCGGATCAGCAGGTCACTGCGCTGGATCTCATGGCGCGCGCGTTCGAGGCCAATGGCCGCGGCCGCGACATGATCGCCCCTTTGCGCTTTGCCTCCACGCTTGAGCCGCGCGCGGAGCTGCTGGATGCGCTGGACGACGCGATCGGTAAATACGGGTTCCGCGTCACGGATACCCGTGTCGACAATGACAGCGCGCGGCCGCGCATCTGCGCCGAATTCTCGGAAAAACTGTCATTTATCAGCATCGATTACGCGCCGTTCGTCCGGATCGCAGACCCCGGCATCGTGGTCACCCCCACCACCCGCGAGATCTGCCTTGAGGGCGTGACGCATGGCAACCGCTATACCGTGACGTTTCGCGCAGGGCTGCCCGCAGCCACCGGCGAGACGCTGCACAAAGACGTCACGCTGAAGCTCTATGTCAGGGATCGGACGCCCTCGGTCCGTTTCGCGGGCCGGGCCTATGTTCTGCCGCGCAGTGCCGATGCCGCGCTGCCGATCGAGACGGTGAATACCGACAGCGTCGACCTGAGGCTGCGGCGCGTCAGTGACCGGAACCTGCTGCGTGCCATGCAGGACAGCTATTTCGGAAAACCGCTCAGCAAATACGAAGACGACGCATTTGCCGAGACCATCGCCGAGGAGATATGGACCGGGACCGGGCAGGTGCAGAACACGCTGAACGCCACGATGGCAACCCGGCTGCCGCTGCGCGAGGCGCTCGAAGGCCAGCCGCCCGGCATCTACGCGCTGAGCGCGTCGATCAAGGGGCAGGATCCCTACGACACCCCCGCGGCCACGCAATGGTTCATCCTGAGCAATCTCGGCCTGTCGACGATGTCGGGGGTGGACGGGCTGCACGTGACGGTGCGCAGGCTCGATACGACCGCCCCGGCGCAAGGCACCACGGTGACGCTGATCTCGCGCGCCAATGCGGTGCTGGGCACGGCGCGCACGGATGCGGATGGCTTTGCCCGCTTTGCGCCGGGGCTGACGCGTGGCACGGGGGCCGCGGCGCCAGCCCTCGTGATGGCCGCCGACGCAGAGGCAGACGCAGCCTTCCTGTCGCTCACCGATCCGGCCTTTGATCTGTCTGACCGGGGCGTCGAGGGTCATCCGCCCAGCCCGCCCATCGACACGTTCCTGACCACCGACCGCGGCGCCTATCGCGCGGGCGAGACGATATTCGCCACCGTCCTGACCCGCGATGCGACCGGTCGCGCGTTGGCGGATGTGCCGCTGACGGCTGTCCTGAAACGCCCCGATGGCGTGGAATACAGCCGTACGCTGAGCGGGAACAGCATCGCGGGGGGCCATGTCTTTGCCCTGCCGGTGGGGCGTGAGGTGCCGCGCGGGGCGTGGCGGCTCGATCTGGTCGCGGACCCTGCGGCCGGTCCACTTGCCTCGCAAACCGTGCTGATCGAAGATTTTCTACCTGATCGCATCACCTTTGACGCGACCCTGCCCGAGGCCCCGCTGCGCCTTGGCGACACGCCGCCGTTGCGGATCGACGCGCGGTACCTGTTCGGGGCGCCGGGCGCGGATCTGGGCATCGAGGGCGAGGCGCGGCTGCGCGCCACCCGGACGCTGGATGCACATCCGGGATACTTGTTCGGCCGATACGATCAGCGTTTCGAGGTGCGCACCGCCTACCTTGATCCGGC
>JBFFQZ010000090.1:0-9519 GCA_041573235.1 Sulfitobacter sp.
ACAAAAGCATCCACAGCCCCGAAAACAGCAGCACGAACCCAAAGCCCACGCGTTCGACATAGGCACCCACGATCAGCGCCGGTGTGATGATCGCAAAGGTCATCTGGAACGCAAAGAACAGGATCTCGGGCAGGGTCCCCGAAAGGCTCTCGGCGGTCACACCGCGGAGGCCGATCTTGCCCAATCCGCCCCACAGCCCCGTGCCACCCTCGCCAAAGGCGATGGAATAGCCCAGCAGGAACCACAGAACGCTCATCAGACAGGCAATGGCATAGCAGTGCATGAACACGCTCAGCACGTTGCGCGCGCGCACCAGTCCGCCGTAAAAAAGCGCCAGCCCTGGTAGTGTCATCAACAACACCAGCGCCGTCGCGGTCATGATCCATGCGGAATCAGCTGCATTCATCTCGGTCTCTCCCCATTCCTTTGCTGGGGGGTAGAGCGGATGGTGCGTGATGCGAAAAGCGGCAAGTGCCCGATGGCCGCTTGTTTTTCGTGCGTTTTTCGAATTGCCTAATGTGCGGGCTGATTCTGTGGCGGGCTGCCTAAACCTTGGGCGTTTTGCGAAGCGCCTCCAGAAGCAGACCCAGCGCATGATTACATGCCGCAGTGCGCACCTGCGCGCGACCAAGGGCACCGAATTCAACTGTTTCGGCGTGGATATCGCCCGTCTGGCCGATGCCGAAGCATACCCGCCCTTCAGGCTTGAACGCCGAGCCGCCGGGCCCGGCGATCCCGGTGACCGACACGGCCAGTGCAGCGCCTCCGCGTTCCAGCGCGCCGCGCACCATCTCGGCCGCGACCTCTTCGGACACCGCGCCGTGGGCCTCCAGCATCGCCTCGGACACGCCCAGCATGTCGGCCTTGGCGGCGTTGGTGTAGGTCACGTAGCCGCGATCGAACATCAACGAAGATCCCGGCAGCTCGGTCAGGGCCGCCGCCACCATGCCGCCTGTGCAGCTTTCCGCGGTGGTGATCATCACGCCGCGCGCGCGGGCGAGGTCGAGGATCTCAGACAGCATGGGCCAGCCCCGCCAGTACCACCACCCCGATGGCCGCCATGACACCCGCAATCACATCGTCGAGGATCACGCCCAACGGATCGCCGCGCCGGTCGGCCCATCCCACCAGCCAGGGCTTCCAGATGTCGAACAGCCGGAACAGCACGAATGCCGCGATCCATCCCGGCCACATCACGGTGATGTCGATCCCCATCCGCCAGCTGGCGATGGACAGTGGCAGCAGGGCGATCCACTGGCCCACCAGCTCATCCACCACGATCTCCGAGGGGTCGTGGTCGTCGCTGCCGCGCGTCATCCGCGCCGTCGCCCACCAGCCCAGCCCGAACGCCACCACGATGCCCGCCGCCAACAGCGGCAAGCCCCCGGTCACATGCAGCAGCCACGCCCACGGCAGCGCCACCAGCGAGCCCCAGGTGCCGGGCGCGGGGCGGATATTGCCGACCCCCAGCACCGTGCCGATCAGCCGCGCGATCATGGCTTCACCAGCGTGGCCGTGGCGATGCAGGCGATGCCTTCACCGCGCCCGGTAAAGCCCAGCCGCTCCGAGGTCGTGGCCTTTACCGACACCCGGTCTGCGTCGATCCCGATCATCTCGGCCACCGCGTCGCGCATCCCGCCGGCATGAGGGCCGACCTTGGGGTGTTCGCAGATCAGCGTGCAGTCGACATGGGTGATCGTGAACCCGCGGCTGTGGGCAAGGGCTGCGGCATGGCGCAGAAAGATGTCGCTTTGCGCGCCCTTCCACTGCGGGTCGGAGGGCGGAAAATGCGTACCGATGTCGCCCGCCGCCAGCGCGCCATAGATCGCGTCGGTGATCGTATGCAGCCCCACGTCGGCGTCGGAATGCCCGACAAGCCCCTGATCATGCGGGATCTTCACGCCGCACAGCATCACGTGATCGCCGGGGCCGAAGGCGTGCACGTCAAACCCGTTGCCGGTGCGTATGTCCATCGAAGTCTCCAATATGCGGGCCGCGCGGGCAAAGTCGCCGGGCCCTGTGATCTTCAGATTATCGGCGCTGCCCGCGGTGATGGCAACGCGTATCCCATGCGCACAGGCTACCGCAACGTCATCCGCCGCAGGCCCGACATAGGCGTCATGCGCCGCGCGGATCGCCCCCAGCGCAAAGCCCTGCGGCGTTTGCGCGGCGAAAAGCCCCGTGCGGTCCTGGGTTCCGGTGACATGCCCCTCGGCCCCGGTCCAAAGCGCATCGGTCACCGGCATTCCGGGTGCTGCCCCCGGTGCCGCGTCCAGCCCCGCTATCACGCCGTCGATCACCGCCGCACTCACGCAGGGCCGCGCGGCATCGTGGATCAACACCGCCTCGGTCTCGACCAACGCCAGCCCGCGGCGCACGGAATCAGAGCGCTCGGCGCCGCCCGTCACCACGGTGATGCCCCGCGATTCAAAGCCAGGGGCTTCGTGCATGTCGTCCGCGTGCAGCACCAGCACGATCTGGCGGATCGCCGGATGGCGCGCGAAGGCTGCGATCGTGTGATCGATCACACGCGCACCGGCCAGCGGCTGCCATTGCTTGGGGAGGTCGCCGCCCGCGCGGGTGCCCCGGCCTGCGGCGACGATGAGGGCTGCGTGATCCATAGGGTTTTCTTTCCGATTTGCCTTGCGGTCTTAGGAAATCCCGCCGCCCGGCGCAATCATTCCCGCATGGGGCGGGTCGCGGGGGCCTTTGCCTGTTTTTTGGGCGCAGGGCTGCGCGCAGGGGAAAAACCCGGCCTGTATTTGTTGTAGTATGCCGCCCGCTCGTCTAATCCTCGTATCAACGCCTAAGGATTAAGCATTTCGTCCAATGACATTTCCGCTCGACCTTTCCCCGCCTGTCTTCCTGGCCCCGATGGCCGGGATCACGGACTTGCCGTTCCGGACGCGCGTCGCGGGCTTCGGGGCGGGGCTTGTCGTATCCGAGATGATCGCGTCGGGCGAGCTTTTGACCGCGCGGCCGGGCACCCGTGAAAAAGCCGAACTGGGGCTCGGGGTCGCGGGCACCTCCGTGCAGATCGCGGGCCGCGAGGCGGGGCCGATGGCCGAGGCGGCAAAGATGATCGCGGGGCAGGGCGCGCGGATCATCGACATCAACATGGGATGCCCGGCCAAGAAGGTGACACAGGGTGCCTCCGGCTCGGCGCTGATGAAAACACCAGATCACGCGCTGCGCCTGATCGAAGCGGTGGTGGGCGCGGTTGACGTTCCGGTGACGCTCAAGATGCGGTTGGGGTGGGATGACGCGATGCGTAACGCCCCCGACATCGCCCGCCGGGCAGAAGCCGCTGGCATCGCGATGATCACCGTGCACGGCCGCACCCGCTGCCAGTTCTACAAGGGCCGCGCGGATTGGGCAGCGATCCGCGATGTGGTCGATGCGGTCACGATTCCCGTGGTCGCCAATGGCGATATCCTGGACGCGCAGAGCGCCCGGCAGGCGCTGGCGCAGTCGGGCGCCCAGGGCGTGATGATCGGCCGCGCGGTGCAGGGTCAGCCCTGGCTGCTGGCCCAGATCGCGCACCAGCTTTACGGCACCCCGGCGCCGCAGATTCCGCAGGGCGATGCGCTGGTCGCGCTCGTCGCCGGGCACCACGCAGAGATGATCGACTTTTACGGTGCCGACCTGGGCCTGCGCGTCGCGCGCAAGCATCTTGGCTGGTACATGGATCGCGCGGGCACCGACGCCGCCACGCGCCGTGCGCTACTGACCGCGCGCGATGCCGCCACGGTGCGCGCGCTGCTGCCGGACGCGCTGTGCGCGCCTGCGCGGGGGCTGGCCGCATGAACGCCGACGCGCCATCCTCGGGACACCCCGCCATCCGGGTCGAGCGCGCGCTCTGGGCCTCATTGCCGGTGCCCGCGTTCCTGATCGACCCCGACGACACGATCACCGATATCAATGCCGCCGCCGAAGGGTTCCTTAACGCCTCGGCGCGGGCCGTGACCGGTACGCCGGTCTGGGACCTGATCGCGGTGGACGCCCCGATCGAGGAAGCCTTTGCGCGCGCCCGCAGCGGCGGCACGACGCTTTTCGTAAACGACGTCGACGTGGGCAGCGGCCAGCGCGCGCCGATGCAGTCGCAGTTGCAGATCGCGCCGCTGACGGGCGCGGAGGGGGTGATGATCCTGATGATCTCGCCGCGGGAGCTGGCCGGGCGCATGACCCAGAGCCAATCGGTCAAATCCGCCGCCAAATCCGCAATAGGCATGGCCGAAATGCTGGCCCATGAGATCAAGAACCCGCTCGCGGGCATCACCGGTGCGGCGCAACTGTTGTCGATGAACCTGCACAAGGACGACCTTGAGCTGACCGATCTGATCGTTGCCGAAAGCCGCCGCATCGTGAAGCTGCTGGAGCAGGTCGAACAGTTCGGCAACCTCACCCAGCCGGAGCGCAGCGCGGTGAACCTGCATGACGTTCTGGACCGCGCGCGCCGTTCGGCGCTGCTGGGCTTTGGCGCGCACATGAAGATCATCGAGGATTACGACCCCTCGCTGCCCCATGCCTGGGGTGACAAGGACCAGCTGTTGCAGGTGGTGCTGAACTTGCTCAAGAACGCCTCCGAAGCGGCCGATTCCAAGGGGGGCACGATCCGCCTGCACAGCTTTTTCGAACATTCCTTCCGACTGCGCCGCGCCGATGGCAGCGGCATGGCGCTGCCGCTTCAGATCGAGGTGATCGACGACGGTCCGGGCCTGCCCGAACACATCCGGGGCGACGTGTTTGACCCCTTCGTGTCGGGCAGGGAAAACGGCACCGGCCTCGGCCTTGCGCTGGTCAACAAGATCGTCTCGGAGCACGGCGGCTGGATTTCGGTGACATCGGTGCCGGGCCGAACGGTATTCCGCATTTCCCTGCCACGTGCGGACGACAGGAAGCCGGAAAATACGAAACCGGGCGCCGACACGCCCCAGCAGGAGAGCTAAGCCATGGACGGGACCGTTCTTGTTGCAGATGACGACCGCACGATCCGTACCGTGCTGACACAGGCGCTCACGCGCGCGGGGTGCAAGGTACATGCCACCTCCAGCCTGACCACGCTGATGCGATGGGTTGGCGAGGGCAAGGGCGACGTGGTGATCTCGGACGTGGCCATGCCCGACGGCAACGGTCTGGAGATGCTGCCGAAGATCGCACAGGACCGCCCCGACCTGCCGGTCATCGTGATCTCGGCGCAAAATACCATCATGACGGCGATCAAGGCGGCCGAGGCGCAGGCCTATGACTACCTGCCCAAGCCTTTCGACCTGCCGGACCTGATGAAACGCACCGCCCGCGCGTTGGAAAAGGTCGGCACGCCCCGGCGCGCGCCCACACATCCGCTCGACAAGGACGAGGACGACCTGCCGATGGTCGGGCGCACGGCGGTGATGCAGGCGCTCTACCGGGTGATCGCGCGGGTGATGAACACCGACCTTCCGGTCCTGATCTGGGGCGAAAGCGGCACGGGAAAATCGCTTATCGCGCGCGCCATCCACGACCTGTCGGACCGGCGCAGCCTGCCATTCGTGACCGTGACCGAAGCGGACCTGATGGACATCGAAGGCCCTGCGCGCGTGCTGGCAAGGGTGCGCGGCGGTACCTTGCTGATCGACGAGATCGGCGACATTTCGGGCGAGGTGCAGGCCCGTATCGCACGCATGATGGACGCGGAAAACGACAACCAGCCACGCTTTATCGCAACGTCGCAATCGGATCTTGGCGCCGACAAGGCCGAGTCGCAGCTGCGCCGGGATCTGTACTACCGCCTGTCGGGGGCGACGCTGCATGTGCCTGCCCTGCGCGACCGGGTCGAGGACATCCCGCTGCTGGCCGCGCATTTCCTTGAAAAATCCGAACCGGGCGGAACCGCGCCGCGCGTCCTGTCCGAAGGTGCCGCCAAGACATTCGCGAGCTATTCCTGGCCCGGCAACGTGCGTCAGCTTGAGCACGCGATGCGTCAGCTGACCCTGACCAGCCGCGCGCCCGAGATCACCGACGCCGAGGCCGCCCAGATCGTCGGCGGGCAGCCCGGTCCGGAACCCGCCCGCGCACACGGCAACACCGAAAAGCTGGGCGCGAGCGTCGAGCGACATATCCGCCGTTATTTCGAATTGCACGGCAACATGCTGCCACCGCCGGGTCTGTACCAGCGCATCCTGCGCGAAGTCGAAGCGCCCCTGATCGAAGTTGCACTGGCCGCGACGTCTGGCAATCAGGCCAAATGCGCCGAACTCCTAGGGATCAATCGCAATACGCTCAGAAAGAAGATCACCGATCTGGAAATAGAGGTTACACGTGGCCGAAAAATGATGTAAAAGTGCCACATAAATGTGGCCATCAAGGAACAAGCTTGGTCAGGACCACAAAATATGGCGGTACGGTGCTTTTGCGCCACATCAGGTGAGGTCTCTGCGATTGGCGTCCGGAGCAAGCGGTTCTTTGGTCAAACGGGTGTCGCAGCTGCGGCGCATCAAGCGTGTGCGCACGATGATGACCTTTGGGCTGGTCGTGCTGGGGCCGCTCTTGGCGCTGGCGACCTACCTGGCGCTGGGACCGCTCGACAAGGGCAGCACCGACGTCCTGCGGCTGATCCTGCTTCTCGACCTGATCTATATCCTTACAGTTGCGGCGCTCGTGATGTCGCAGGTCGCGCGCCTGATCGCGGCGCGGCGGGCGAAATCGGCGGGCTCGCGGCTGCACCTGCGCCTGACCGGCGTCTTCGCACTGATGGCGCTGATTCCGACCGTGTCCGTCGCGGTCTTTGCCGTGCTGACGATCAACGTCGGCATCGAGGGTTGGTTTTCCGAACGGGTGCGCGAAGTCGTCGGCAATTCCCTGCTCGCCGCCGAAGCCTACGCCGAGGAAGAGCGCAACGGCCTGCGTGACGACGCGCTGAGCCTCGCGCGCAGCATCGACCGGGCCCGGCGCGCGGGCATCGACCTCAGCGACAGCGAGCTTCTGGGCGAGGGGCAGCGCCAGATCCAGCGCGGCCTGCGCAAGGCCTACCTGATCGACGGCACCGCCGAGATCCGTGCGCGCGGCGACCGGTCCTACCTGTTCGACTACGACGCGCCGGGGCCGCAGGACATCGCCGAAGCGACCGCCACCGAGGTCCGCATCATCGAGGACTGGGCCGACAATGAATTCCGCGCGGTGGTGCGGCTGGAAAGTTTCGTCGACCGGCTGCTCTACATCAGCCGCGAAGTCGATGGCGAAATCCTCAGCCTGCTGGACGAGACGCAGGAAACCATCCGCCTCTACCAGCAGCTCGAAAGCGAACGGGGGCGGATGCTGTTTGAATTCGGGCTTCTGTACCTGGCATTCGCGGTGATCATCATCCTCGCGGCGGTCTGGCTGGGCCTGTGGTTCGCCGAGCGGCTGTCGGGTCCGGTCGGGCGGCTGACCGGGGCGGCGCAGCAGGTCGGCGCGGGCGATCTGGACGTGGTCGTGCGCGAAGACGACGGCGACGACGAGATCGCGATGCTGGGCCGTTACTTCAACCAGATGACCCGCCAGCTCAAGCTTCAGCGCAACACGCTGCTCGACAACACCCGGCAGATCGAACGGCGCAGGCGACTGTTCGATTCGGTGCTGACCTCGGTCACATCGGGTGTTGTCGGCCTTGACCCCGAGGGCCGCGTGACCTTCGTGAACCGGTCCGCCATGCGCCTTCTGGACTGGGAGGAAGACCAGCAGTCGCTGGCGCTCGCGGTGGCCGTTCCCGAATTCGGCCCCTTGTTTCAGACCCTGACCGCAAGCCCCGCCGAGACCGCGCAGGAAGAAATCAAGGTTTCGCGGCTGGGGCGGATGGAGAACCTGCTGGTGCGTATGGCCACCCGGCGGGCCGACGACGGGCGGCTCGAAGGATACGTTGTGGCCTTTGATGACGTGACCGACCTGGTATCGGCGCAGCGCATGGCCGCATGGGGCGATGTCGCCCGCCGCATCGCGCATGAGATCAAGAACCCGCTGACCCCGATCCAGCTGTCGGCCGAACGGATCAAGCGCAAATTCGCGCCCAAACTGGGGGCGGACAGCGACAGTCTCGAACAGATGACCGGCGTCATCATCCGCCAGACCGGCGACCTGCGCCGGATCGTCGATGAATTCTCGAAATTCGCGCGTATGCCCGAACCCGACCGCCGGGCGGAGGATCTGACGCAACTGGTGCGCGATGCGGTGCTGCTTCAGAAAACCGGCCGTCCCGACATCCGGCTTGACTCTGAGGTGCCGGATACGGAGCTTCCCGCGCTGATCGACGCCACGATGATTACGCAGGCGCTGACGAACCTGATCAAGAACGCGGGCGAAGCCATTGACACCCTTAAGGAAAACCAGCCGCCAGACGATCTGGTGCCGCAGGTCCGCGTGACCCTTGCCGCTGACGCGATGGGCGCGCGGATCACCATCGCGGACAATGGCATCGGCCTGCCCGAGGACCGCGCGCGGCTGTTTGAACCCTATGTGACAACGCGCAGCGAAGGCACCGGCCTGGGCCTGCCGATCGTCAAGAAGATTATCGAGGATCACGGCGGCAGCCTGACCCTCACCGACGCCCCGATTTTTCACGGGCAACATCATTTCGGGGCCATGGCGGTGATTACGCTGCCGCTGGACCCCGCCTCGGACACAGGTAAAGAAAAGGAATTAGCGCATGGGTGATATCCTGATTGTAGACGACGAGCGTGATATTCGCGAATTGATTTCCGACATTCTCGAAGACGAAGGCTATGCCACGCGGCTGGCCGGCAATTCCGACGACGCGATGCAGGCGGTCAACACCGAACCGCCCGCGTTGATGATCCTCGACATCTGGCTCAAGGACAGCAAGATGGACGGCATCGACATCCTCAAGGCGGTCAAACGCGACAACCCGGACGTGCCGGTGGTGATCATCTCGGGCCATGGCAACGTCGAGATCGCCGTCGCGGCGATCAAGCAGGGAGCCTATGATTTCATCGAAAAACCCTTCAACATCGACCAGTTGCTGGTGGTGATCCGGCGCGCGATGGAAACCTCGCGCCTGCGTCGCGAAAACTTCAGCCTGAAACGCAAGGACAGCACCAGCGCCGAGATGATCGGCCAGTCGGCGGCCTTTCGCACGCTTGTCGGGCAGCTCGACAAGGTCACGAAATCCAATGGAAGGGTGATGCTGACCGGACCGGCAGGAGCGGGCAAGGAAGTCGCCGCGCGCTATATCCACGCCCATTCCGCGCGCGCCTCGGCGCCGTTCATCACCATCAATTGCGCAGGCGTTGCCCCCGATCGCATGGAAGAAGTCCTGTTCGGGCGCGAAACGCCCGAGCGCGGGGTCGAGGCGGGCCTGCTCGAGCAGGCGCACGGCGGCGTGGTCTACTTCGACGAGGTGTCGGACATGCCGCTGGGCACCCAGTCCAAGATCCTGCGCGTGCTGGTGGACCAGCAATTCACCCGCGTCGGCGGCAATGACAAGGTCCGCGTGGACCTGCGCGTGATCTCCAGCACGAACCGCGATCTGGTCGCGGAAATTGCGGC
>JBFFQZ010000091.1:0-9501 GCA_041573235.1 Sulfitobacter sp.
CATTGCCCCGGGTGCTACGATCACCGCCGAAACGCGTTTCTTTGCAGGCGCAAAGGAATGGGCGGTTCTCAAGGAATATGAAGATGGGGGCGTCTACAATTTCATCGATGCCATCGACTGGGGTTGGTTTTCTTTCCTGACGAAGCCGATTTTCTGGATGCTGCACCAGATCAACCTGCTGATCGGCAACATGGGCGTCTCCATCATCGCATTGACCTTGTTGATCAAGGCGCTTCTATTCCCGCTGGCCTATAAATCCTACGTTTCCATGGCGAAGATGAAAGAGCTTCAGCCGAAAATGGAAAAGCTGAAGGAAGCTGCCGGAGACGACCGGCAGAAGATGCAGCAAGGCATGATGGAGCTTTACAAGAAAGAAAAGGTGAACCCTGCTGCGGGCTGTCTGCCTATTCTGATGCAGATCCCGATCTTCTTTTCGCTCTACAAGGTGATCTTCGTCACGATCGAACTGCGCCATGCGCCCTTCTTCGGCCCGTTCCAGGACCTCAGCGCACCGGACCCCACGTCGATTTACAACCTCTATGGGCTGCTGCCCTGGGGCACGCCCGAGGTCGGGTCGATCATGGCGCTGGTGTTCATCGGCATCCTGCCGCTGCTCCTGGGCATTTCAATGTGGCTTCAGCAAAAGCTGAACCCGGCGCCCACGGATCCGACACAACAGATGATCTTTGCCTGGATGCCTTGGGTGTTCATGTTCATGCTGGGCAGCTTTGCTTCGGGTCTTGTCGTGTACTGGATTGCCAACAACACGATCACCTTCACCCAGCAATACCTGATCATGCGCAGCCAAGGGTACAAGCCTGACCTGATGGGCAACATCAAGGGCAGCTTCACCCGCAAGGCCAAAGCGGAGCCGAAAAAGTAATGGACCTTCCGTTTCCCGTTGCCGAAGAGCCGGACGCGCAGACCCTTGAAAAAGGCCGCCTGCTTTTCGCCGGGGAGACGGAGTTTGTAAAAGGCGTCGTTGATATGTCGGGCCTGCCGGAAGCGGACCGGCTCGAGGTTTGCTTTGCCGGGCGCTCAAACGTGGGGAAATCCAGTCTGATCAACGCGCTGACAGGCCGCAAGGGGCTGGCCCGTGCGTCAAACACGCCCGGACGGACGCAGGAAATCAACTATTTCACAGCCGGAGAAGACCTCTATCTGGTCGACCTGCCCGGTTATGGGTTTGCCAATGCGCCGCTTCCTGTGGTCGAGAAATGGCAGCGGTTGCTCAAGCGGTTCCTTCAGGGCCGCCAGACTTTGCGCCGCGCCTTTGTGCTGATCGACGCCCGCCACGGGGTCAAAAAGGTTGACGAAGAGATCCTGAGCCTGCTCGACAGCGCCGCCGTGACTTTTCAGGCCGTGCTGACCAAAGCCGACAAGGTCAAGGAAAAGGAGCGCGAAAAGGTGCTCGCTCAGGTCCGCACGGTACTGTCGAAACACCCTGCCGCCTATCCTGAGATCATCGTGACCTCGTCTGAAAAGGGCTGGGGCATCCCGGTTCTGCGCTCGGTGATTGCCACGCTGGAATAAGCGCCTATGATCCCGCCAGACATCGGGACCAAAGACATGAGAAAACAAGACATGAACCGCGATTGGGCCGCCACCGCTGCCACACTGTCACAGGCGCTGCCTTATATGCAGCGCTACAACGACGCGACCGTCGTGATCAAGCTGGGCGGTCACGCCATGGGCAGCGACGAGGCGATGATTGAATTCGCTCGCGACGTGGTGCTGATGCGACAGGTCGGCGTCAACCCTGTGATCGTGCACGGCGGCGGTCCGATGATCAACAGCATGCTCAAACGGCTCAACATTCAGTCGGAATTCGTGAACGGGAAACGGGTGACCGACGCCGCGACCATGGAAGTGGTCGAAATGGTGTTGTCAGGCCTTGTGAACGCGAAGATCGTCCAGGCGATATCTGCACAGGGCGGCCGCGCCGTGGGCGTGTCGGGCAAAGACAGCGGGCTGATCATTTGCGAACCCGAGGATCCCGCATTGGGCCTAGTGGGCAAGCCGACAAAGGTGAACCCCCGACTGTTGCTGGACATGGCGGAAAAGGAGCTGATCCCCGTGATCGCTCCACTTGGGATGGGCATGCAGGGCGAGACATTCAACATCAACGGCGACACGGCCGCAGGAGCAATCGCCTCGGCGTTGAAGGCCGACCGGCTTTTGCTTCTGACCGATGTCGCGGGCGTCAAGAACGCGGAGGGCGAAGTGCTTACCGAGTTGACGGCCAGCCAGATCGAGCAGATGACCGCCGAGGGCACCATTGCCGGCGGGATGATCCCCAAGACGCAAACGGCGCTGGATGCGTTGGATGCGGGCGTGCGGGCCTGCGTCATCCTCGACGGTCGCGCGCCAAATGCCTGTCTTCTTGAGCTTTTTACCGAGCATGGGGCCGGTTCGATCATCCGGTCCGGTTGATCGGCCCAAGCCCGCCAAGGCAGAGCTAACAAAAAAGTGTCGGCACAGGCGCTTGTGCCTTGCCGCAGGTCAACTAGGCTGGATCTATGGAATACGAAGGCATCATTCGACTGGCGATTTTCCTTGGGCTGTTCGCGCTTTTTGCGACGCTGGAAGCGTGGGCACCCCGCAGGGATCGCCGCCAGCCCCGGCCCCGACGCTGGATCACGAATTGCGCGATAACCATTCTGGATACCGCAGTGCTCAGGGTCATGGCGCTTGCCTTGCCGCTCTTGGCGGTGGGTGCGGCACTGGATGCAAAGGCGCAGGGTTGGGGGCTGTTCAACGCGATCGGCTGGCCCCAGTGGCTTGAAGTGGTACTGACCGTGCTGATCCTCGACTTCGTGATCTGGGGACAGCATCTGATCACGCACAAAGTGCCCGTGCTGTGGCGTCTGCACCGGGTCCACCATGCCGATGTCGACATCGACGTGAGCACCGCCATCAGATTTCATCCGATCGAGATTGCCCTGTCGATGCTGTTGAAGATCGGGCTGGTTTACCTTCTCGGGCCCTCCGCCCTTGCGGTTGTCCTGTTCGAAATCCTGCTCAACGGCACCGCGCTGTTCAATCACGCCAATCTGCGCATACCAGTGCGGATCGACGCGGTTCTCCGCCATGTTTTGGTGACACCAGACATGCACCGCGTGCACCATTCCGTGCACAGGGCAGAGCATGACAGCAACTATGGCTTTGCCCTGTCGATATGGGACCGCATGTTTCGCACATATGTAGCACAGCCTGCGGCGGGGCATCAGGACATGGATGTCGGCCTGCGCTGGCAAGACGACCGGCCCAGCCGGTTGGGCTGGTCGCTGGCCCTGCCCTTTCGCCGCGAATGACACTTGAGCGCATCAGCCGGGCGCTGGCGCCCGAAGGCCTGATGACCATGGGTGGTCTGTCGCACCCCGAGGACACCACCCGCACGATCCTGTTGATCGGTGCGGATCGGAATTTCTGGGAAACTTTCAAGAAAGCTCCGGAATATCGCGACGGTGCGGACAACCCAATCGACCGCTGGTCAAAACGCGTCATCGGCGCGCAGGCCAAAGCAGAGCAGGCCGAGGCCGTCTATCCCTCGGACGGGCCGCCCTATGCCCCCTTCATTGCATGGGCGACAGGTACAGGGCAGTTCTGGCAAAGCCCTACGGGCATGTTGGTCCACGACCGGGCGGGGCTCATGATCTCTATCAGGGGGGCGCTGATACTGGATGGCATCCAGGCACAGATCGGCACGGGGCAAAGCCCTTGCACGTCCTGTGCCGCGCGTCCCTGCGTCCGTGCCTGCCCCGTAGATGCCCTGTCAGACACGCATTTTTATGATGTTCGCACCTGCAAGGCATACCTTGGCTCTGAGGGTGGGGAGGACTGCATGAAACACGGCTGTCTCACGCGCCGCGCGTGCCCGGTCAGCCAGGCGTTCGACCGTCCCGCCGCGCAATCCGCCTTTCACATGCGCGCCTTCAGAGGAACTTGAATGAAACGCCTGATCCTCATGCGACATGCAAAATCCGACTGGTCCAATGAGAGCCAGCCAGATCATGAACGCCCGATCAACAAACGCGGCAGACGCAGTGCGCGGGCCATGGGGGACTGGCTGCGCCGCGAAAACATTTCCCCCGACCACGTGCTTTGCTCGGACGCGCTACGTACACAGCAAACGCTGGCACAGCTCGCATTGGAAGACGTGCCGGTCACCTTCAGCCGGGAACTCTATCTTGCAGAGCCGGACGTGATGATAGCCGCCCTGCGAGAGGCCGAGGACGACTGCATCCTGATGATTGGCCACAACCCCGGATGCCCGATGTTGGCCGAGATGCTGGTCAGCGCAGCACCGGAAGACAACGACTTTTACCGATTTCCGACCTGCACGACCTTGGTGGTCGATTTCGATATCGGCAGCTGGCGCGAAATGCGCATGGGCAGCGGCGAAACGATTCACTTCATCGTTCCACGCGCACTGAGTGAATAATAAAAGGTGGGCGATACGCCCACCTTACTGCCAGTCTGTCAGGTAAGGTGGGGCCGTGCCCCACCCCCCCCGTTCAAAAGGATCAGTGACCCAGGATCTGGCTCAGGAACAACTGCGTCCGCGGACTTTGCGGGTTATTGAAGAACTCTTTCGGCTCATTCTGTTCCACGATTTGCCCTTGGTCCATGAAGATGACCCGGTTCGCCACCGCCTGTGCAAAGCCCATTTCGTGCGTAACGCACAGCATGGTCATACCTTCTTCGGCCAGTTCGATCATCGTATCGAGCACTTCCTTGATCATCTCCGGATCCAGCGCCGACGTCGGCTCATCGAACAGCATGATCCGCGGCCGCATGCAAAGGCTGCGCGCGATCGCGACCCTTTGCTGTTGCCCGCCCGAAAGCTGACCGGGGTATTTGTCAGCCTGATCGGGGATCTTGACCTTCTCAAGGAAATGCATTGCCGTTGCTTCGGCCTCTTTCCTGGGTGTCTTGCGCACCCAGATCGGCGCCAATGTGCAATTTTCAAGAATGGTCAAATGCGGGAACAGGTTGAAGTGCTGAAAGCACATACCAACCTCAGAGCGGATCTTGTCGATGTTCTTGAGGTCGGACGACAGCAGCGTGCCGTCCACTTCGATCGATCCCTTCTGATGTTCTTCCAGCGCGTTGATGCAACGGATCAGTGTCGATTTCCCCGACCCCGATGGTCCGCAGATCACGATACGCTCGCCACGATATACGGTCAGGTCGATGTCGCGCAGGACGTGGAACGTCCCGTACCACTTGTTCATGTTCTGGATCGAGATCGCGACCTCGTCCGATACTTTCATTTGTGCGGTATCAGCCATGTTGCGGCCTCCTTAACGATGATCTGTCGCAAGACGGCGCTCGAGCCACTGCGAATATTGAGAAATGCCGTAGCACACGACGAAGAACAGAAGCGCGGCGAAGCCCAGAAGCTCCCAATACACCCCGTTCCATTCGGTCGAGGCAAGAACCGGACCGCGGATCATGCCCACCAGGTCGAACATCGAAATGACCGAGACGAGGGTGGTATCCTTGAACAGCCCCACCGCGATGTTCACGATGCCGGGGATGGAGATCTTCAGCGCCTGTGGCAGGATGATCAGTCGCATCGCCTGGGCATAGTCGAGGCCAAGGCTGTCGGCGGCTTCATACTGCCCCTTGGGCAGCGCTGCGAGCCCCCCACGGATCACCTCGGCGATATAGGCAGAGGAGAACATGGTGATCATGATCACCACGCGCAGGAACAGATCGACCGTGGCTTCGGGCGGAAAGAAATACGCCAGCATCACGCTTGCCACGAAGAGCAACGTGATCAGCGGCACGCCGCGAATGAACTCGATGAAGATGACACAGATCCATTTGATCAATGGCATTGAGCTTTGCCGCCCCAGCGCCAGCGCAATGCCCAGGGGCACCGACAGCGAGACACAGGTCACGCCCAGCATGAGGTTGAGCATGAAGCCCCCCAGATCGCGCGAGGGCACCGCCGTGAGCAGCGGCGTCTCGGACGCTATTGCCCCGATGATCAGCCCGCCGATGTACCACGTGACCAACGCGACCGCGATCCCACCGAAGAACCCTGCGGCAAAGCTGCGCGTCACGTATTTGGCATAGACCATGTAGCCTGTTATGAAGCCGACCATCGCAAAGATCGGGGCAAAGATCGTGCCCCCCCAGATCAACCAGAACGCCAGGAACGGATAGATCGCCGTAAAGATCAGCAGCTTGCGCGGCAGATCGAAAAACAGCACCGGTGCCGCGGCAACGAACAGCAGGATCAACGCGAGCGTTGGACGCCAATACAGCTCGGACGGGTACGTGAACCCGAACAGCAGTTGGTTCCACCGCTCGGTCAGGACCGAGAAACAGGCGGCAGATTTACCTTGCAGGATCTCGCGGCATTCCGACAGCGACGAGGTGGTCCACAGACCGCCAAGGATCCAGGGCAGTGTCGAGGTCAGGATCAGGAAGATCACATAGAGAGCAGCCACCGTCAGCAGGGCATTGGGCCAGGTTGCAAAGAGGTTGTCGCGCATCCATTTCACCGGACCCGATGCATTTGAAGGGGCCGGGGAAGGCGGGATCGCCGTTTCGCGCACGAAGGCTACGGATTGTGCATGGGTGTCTGACATCTCAGCGCTCCTTCATCTTCATGGCGTTGTTGTAGACGTTCATAACCGCCGAAATCGCAAGCGAGATCACAAGGTAGAACAGCATCAGCAGCAGCACGCATTCGATCGCGCGGCCTGTCTGGTTCAGCGTGATACCGCCGAGCGTCGCAGTGATATCGGCATAGCCCACCGCGATGGCCAGCGACGAGTTCTTGGTGATGTTGAGATACTGTGAAATCAGCGGCGGGATGATCACCCGCAGAGCCTGCGGCAGAACCACGAGGCTCATCACCCGGTTGGGGCGCAGGCCAAGTGCTGCGGCCGCCTCGGTTTGGCCTTTGGATACCGCCTGAATGCCTGCCCGGACGTTTTCCGCGATGAAGGCACCGGTATAGATCGACAGGGCGAACCATAGGGCGATCAGCGGGCCACCGACCTTGATGCCGCCCTGGAAATTGAAGCCCTTGAGCGCAGGCGTCTCCCAGGTCAGACCCAGAACGAGGCACAGAACGATGATCGGTGCGAACCAGATAGCCAGGTTCGTCCACAGCGTCTTGGGGCGAACGCCGGTCGCTTCCTGAATGCGGTTCGCCCGCGCGGTCACAAAGCGCGTGGTAAAAAGCGATCCCAGCAGCGTGGCAATCACCAGCAGCCAGTTGATGATGCTGCCGTCGGCACCGCCGATGCCCCGCGTGAAATACGGCCCCGGTGCGTAAACACCCCGGTTGGTAAAGGCAAACATGTCCAGCAGCATGGAGGACGCCGGATCGTCACCGCGGAAATCGCGCGGGCTGGGCATCACTGCGGTCATGATGGTGAAGATGATGATGATCCAGATCAAAACCGGAATGTTGCGGAAGATCTCGACATAAAATGCCATAAGCTTGCGCACGAGCCAGTTGTTGCTGAGCCGCAGAACCCCCGCCAGGACCCCGAACACCGTTGCCGTGATACAGGCCAGAAACGCAACCAGCAGGGTATTCAGAATACCCACAAGCGCTGCCCGCAGGTTCGACGACTGGCTGTCATACTCCACAAGCGTCTGGTTGATGTCATACCCCGCCGAACTGCCCAGGAACGAGAACGAGATGTTCAGCCCGGCGGCACGCAGGTTCGCGGCGAGGTTGGAATATAGATAGGCCAGCGCAAGTGCCAGGACGACAGCCGCGATAACCTGAAGGGTCATCGACCGGTACCGCGTGTCGTTCAATAGCATGGACAGCCGGAAATTGCCCTGTGGAGGGTCCGTTAGTGTCGACATGAATGTATCCCCGTGGTCCCGGCTGTTTTTTTATGCGCCTTGTGACGTCAGTGCCGGGTCATCTATTTGGTCGTCTTTTGCGCAAGGGGCGCGAGGTGTACCTCGCGCCCCTTGGCCTTGGTTCTTAGCGGAACGGTGGGCTGTAGAGCAGGCCGCCATCGGTCCACTGGGCGTTCAGCCCGCGTGCCAGGCCGATGGGTGTCTCTTCGCCGATGTTCTTGGCAAAGATTTCACCGTAGTTGCCCTGCGTTTCGATCGCGCGCTTGGCCCAACCGGCGTCGAGGCCCAGCATGCTGCCCAGCTCACCTTCGGTGCCCAGCAGACGCGCCACTTCGGGGTTGTTGGTGGCGCTTGCCATCTCAGCGACGTTGGCCGAGGACACGCCCAGCTCTTCGGCTGTGATCAGCGCGTTCAGGGTCCAGCGGACCACATCGCCCCACTCGTTGTCACCGTGACGGACCAGCGGGCCCAGCGGCTCCTTCGAGACGATCTCGGGCAGCAGCGCGTGGGCTGTCGGATCTTCGAATGTCGCACGTGTCGCGGCCAGACCGGAAGCATCGGTCGTGTAGACGTCACAGGCACCGGCCAGGTACTGCTGCTGCGCTTCGGCGTTGGTTTCGATCGGCACTGGCTCGTAGCTGATGTTGTTCGCTCGGAAGAAATCCGCCAGGTTCAGCTCGGTCGTTGTACCGGTCTGGATGCAGACGGTCGCGCCGTCCAGATCCTTGGCCGAGGACACGCCCAGCTCTTTTGGAACCATGAAGCCCTGACCGTCATAATAGTTCACGCCGACGAAATCGAACTTCAGATCGACATCGCGCGAGAACGTCCATGTGGTGTTGCGGGCCAGCATGTCGATTTCACCCGACGCCAGCGCGGTAAAGCGTGTCTTGCCCGTGGTCGGAACGAATTCGACAGCAGTCGCATCACCCAGAACAGCAGCGGCAACCGCGCGGCATACTGCCACATCAAAGCCCTTCCACTCGCCGTTCGCGTCAGGCGCAGCAAAACCCACCAGACCGGTTGTCACGCCACAGTTCAACTTGCCGCGCGCCTTGACATCGTCAAGCGTGCCTGCGGCCGCTGCACCAGCGGACAGCCCGGCGATCGTCAGTGCGCCAAGAATTACAGATTTTTTCATTTTTACCTCTTCCTGATTTTCCGCCACGTTTTGGGCGGATCGAACCGGCGCTTTGCACGCCGGCGGCGATACTTCACGGGAACACCCCGCACAGTGGCGCTGAGTGTGGGCGGATTCCGCCGAGAAGGTCAAGGGTTGAGCGGTGAAAAACAAGGCACTTGTCCACCAATCCCCCCACCAGCTGCCAGTTTATTGACTATTCTGTCTGGGCCAGATCGAACATGCGCTTTGCATGCAAAAAAGCGGCGCCTTTGATCTGCGCCATGCGGGTCGCTTCTTCGTCCTTGCCCCATTGCTCTTCCTGCCAGATCTCGTCCAGGCGCGACAGGTCCCACAGCGCGGATGCGGGGCGTGCATCCAGGGCGGCGGCAAAGGCCAGCACAAGCGAGCCGGACAGGCTGACCAGGTCGTGAAAAGCAGCGAGTTCAAAGGCGTCGAGCGTATGGGTCCGAACACTGAGCACTTCCAGCGCCGCGGGGTTTTGCGGCGCGTGAATGACGCCCACACGCGGCTCG